>JAYUHN010000104.1:0-16583 GCA_043766965.1 Ramlibacter sp.
GCGGCCGAGCCCCAGTACCGCCAGTTGCGTGCGGTGATCGACCGGCTGGACGCGCGGCGCGCCCAGGTGTTCGTGGAAAGCCTGATCGCCGAGGTCAACGCCGACAAGGCAGCGGAGTTCGGCATCCAGTGGCAAGGCCCGATCGGCAACAAGGGCGACAAGACCATCGGGCTGCTCGGGACCAACTTCAGCCTGGGCGGCACCAATATCTTCGACCTGGCGACCAAAAAGGCGGGCACCGTGGCCCCTGCGCAGGGCCTGAACTTCGGCCTTGCGCGCAATATCGGGGGCGTCTACCTGCTGGGCTTTTTGGCGCGATTTCTCGAAACCAACGGCGACGGCAACATCCTGTCGACCCCGAACCTGCTGACGCTCGACAACGAGGAAGCCAAGATCGTGATCGGGCAGAACGTGCCGTTCGTAACCGGCCAGTTCACCAACACCGGGTCCGGCGGTGGCGGGACGGTGAACCCGTTCCAGACCATCGAGCGCAAGGACGTCGGCCTGACGTTGCGGGTCAAGCCGCAGATCAGCGAGAACGGCACCGTGAAGCTGCAGATCTTCCAGGAGGTGTCGAGTGTCGAGGCGTCCTCCATCAATTCCGCCAGCGGGATCATCACCAACAAACGCTCCATCGAATCGAACGTGCTGGTGGACGATGGAGGCATCGTGGTGCTCGGCGGGCTGCTGCAGGACGAATACGCGCGCAATCAGGACAAGATCCCGGGGCTCGGCGATGTGCCGATCTTCGGCAACCTGTTCAAAAGCGAAACCCGCAGCCGCAAGAAAACCAACCTCATGGTGTTCCTGCGCCCGGTGGTGGTGCGCGACCCCCAGCAAGGCGACGACCTCTCGATCGACCGCTACGAACTGATGCGGCTGATGCAGGAAGACGCGCAGCCGCCGGCGAGCAAGGTGGTGCCGATCAACTCCGGGCCGCAGCTGCCGCCGCTGCGCATCGAACCCCGGCCCGTGATCGCCACGCCTCCACCGCCGACGGGACAGTAAGCGCATGCGCTATCCCCTGCCCTACGCGTTCGCGCGCGGCAACCAGCTGCTGCTGGAAGACGATGGCGAGCAACTGGTCCTTTGGCATGCGGGAACCCCGCCGCGCAGTGCCTGGAGCGAAGTGCTGCGCAAGCACGCGGTCGCGACAGTGCAGCAGCTGGATCCGCCCGCGCTCGCGCAACGCATCAGCGCCGCCTACGCGCAGGGCGAATCGAGCGCGGCGACCGTGGTCAGCGAAGTGCAGAACGACGCCGACCTGTCGCGCATGATGCAGGAGCTGCCGGCGGTCGAGGACCTGCTGGAAACCAGCGACGATGCACCCATCATCCGCATGCTCAACGCGTTGCTGACCCAGGCGGCACGCGACGGCGCCAGCGACATCCACATCGAGCCCTACGAGCGCCATTCGAGCGTGCGTTTCCGCGTCGACGGCACGCTGCGGGAAGTGGTGCAGCCGAATCGCGCGCTGCATGCAGCGTTGATTTCCCGGCTGAAGATCATGGCCGAACTCGACATCGCCGAAAAGCGCCTGCCGCAGGACGGCCGGATTTCGCTGCGCATCGGCACCCGAGCCGTCGACGTGCGCGTCTCCACGCTTCCCAGCGCGCATGGCGAACGCGCCGTGTTGCGGCTTCTCGACAAGAGCGGCAGCAAACTGAGCCTGGAGTCGGTCGGCATGGCCGGCGAAACGCTGCGCCGCTTTCTCGAATTGATCACGCAGCCGCACGGCATCATCCTGGTGACAGGCCCGACCGGCTCCGGCAAAACGACGACGCTGTACGCGGCCCTGAGCCGGATGGACGCGGGCAGCAGCAACATCATGACGGTGGAGAACCCGATCGAATACGAGCTGCCCGGCATCGGCCAGACCCAGGTGAACGCGAAGATCGACCTTGATTTTGCGATGGCGCTGCGAGCCATCCTGCGACAGGACCCGGATGTCATCATGATCGGCGAAATCCGCGACCACGAAACCGCGCAGATCGCGATCCAGGCCTCGCTGACCGGCCACCTCGTGCTGGCGACGCTGCACACCAACGACGCCCCCAGCGCCGTCAACCGGCTGATCGACATGGGGGTCGAGCCCTTCCTCCTGAGTTCATCGCTGCTTGGCGTGCTGGCCCAGCGGTTGGTGCGCAAGCTTTGCGTGCACTGCAGCGGCGCAGGCTGCGCGCGTTGCGGCCAGACAGGATATCTGGGACGCACCGGCATCTTCGAGTTGATGGCTGCCACCGATGCGATCCGTGCACAAATTCACAATCGCGCGTCGGAGGCCGACATTCGGGCGACGGCTCTTGCTGTCGGAATGACGCAGATGCGCGATGACGGCGAGCGGCTGGTGCGGGAGGGCGTCACCTCACGCGAAGAACTGGTTCGCGTCACCCGCGACTAGCAGCCGCGACACGTGGCGGACGATCCGCTGCGGCATAAGTTTCAAAATGTTCGCAGGCCTTGTCCGACAGGCATAGTGGTCCCGCCCTGACGTTGGGCATGGGCGCTGAAAGCTAATTTACAACCCTCGCCGCGATTTGGCGTGTTGTATCAACCATTTGTCTTTCAAGGAGTCATCCATGTCCTCAGCTACCAAATTCGTCGGCCTCATTGCAGGCCTGTCCGCAGTCGGCGCAATCGGTGTCGCTATCGCCCAAGGCGTACCGCCGAACCCATACATTGCAAACCCCGCGCTCGGCGCCGGCCAGCAAAGCACGCACATGACGTCGATGGGCGAGACCGGGGTGCCGGGGATGACCGAGCCAATCCGCACCGCCACGATCGTGCGCCAGCCGGAAGTCGCGATCGTCGCGCCGGCGCCCGCTCCGGTCGTCGTGGCACCCACGCCCGCTCCGGTTGTTGCCGCGCAGGTCGAAACCCCGCCCGCCGCCACCATGGGTGCAGCCCCGGCTCCGGAACCCAGGCCCGCTCCAGTGCGCATCGCCCGTCACGACCGCAACTAAAGCTGTTTGCACGCCTGTCGGCCTGCAACAAAAAGCCCGCAGACCAGCGGGCTTTTTTTCGAGCGCCATTTAACCCAGCACGATGAACCGGGCGTGGTGAAACGGGTCGTCCGGGTCATACCCCCACAAACCCTGTTTCACCGTTTCGACTTCGCGCGCAGCCAGCACCTCGCGCTCTTTCGCACTGGCGCCGGCCATTTGTCTCAGCAGAGCGGAGTCGAAGCGGAGATAAATGGGTGCCGACCGTTTGGTAGAACGGACCGCATCGTCGTTGGTTTTCCACGACACCAGCAAATCGCCGGTTTCCAAAGAAATCGCAACTGCGTTCTCGGGAAAAAGATGCTGCAGCGCCTCCCAGAACTCAGTCCGTACTTCATCCATGGTGACCCCCGTCCCGCACGAGTATGACTGCCGGGTTCGGGTTTTCGCTAGCGACCCCTCCCCCAACTCAAGCACACGATCATGCCCGACCTCGTCATAATGTGTAGTAGCAATTAACCATAACGGCCTAGGAAGGTACGGGGCGTAAGTAATGCATCCCTGCATGGGGTGCCATAAGGCAGTCCGATGTTCAATCTGTTCAAGCGTTCGCCGCCGCCCGACAAGGCCGTAGCCAAGATCCCAAGGCGCGAGTCGTCAAAGGCGGCTGCAGCAACGACCTTGGATGAATCGTTGGAGCACGCGTCGGCTGGATTGGCACTGCCCGAGGTGCAGGAAGGAAACGAGCAAACCGACTGGGCGCTTTGGGAAGACTCGGTTTCGGTCCTGGACAGCCAAATGCAAGGGCTGGCCCCCTCTTCACGGATCTATGAGCGGGTGAAGGAACGGCCGAGCGAGTACCAGGAACTCGACCCCTTTTCCAGCATCAGCAAGAACAGCCCCTGAGCGCGGGCTCCGCTACCTGACCTGAACCGTCACGCGCAGGAAATTCGCCGGGATCGAAGTGGTGCCGGCGTCTTGGCTTTTGTTCTGGCTGGCGAACAAGGCTTCCAGTTCCTTGCACAAGTCCTCGCTTTTCCCGTTTTTCTGTGCCGCCTCGAATGCGTTCATGGTGGGGCCGTAATACCTGCGGAACGTGTCGACGTACCCGGACGGAGAGCCCGGATAATTGAACGTGTAGCTGTCCTTGACGAAAGAAATGTCCTCCTTGGGGATGCCTGCTGCCCCGAACCGCTCGACGACATTGCTCTCCACTCCCCAGGTCATGGGGCTGATGAAGCCATCAGGCGGCGGGGGCGAGTAGGCCGAACTGATCTTCAGAATCTGCGCCACCAGCGTCGGGTCGTTGGGGATCCAGTTTCCCATCACGATGCGGCCACCCGGCTTCGTCACGCGCACCATCTCCCTGGCCACGTCGAAGGGCTTGGGTGCGAACATGGCGCCGAAGATGCTGATGACCCGATCGAAGGTCTTGTTCTCCAGACCGCTCAGGTCGGATGCGTCGCCTTCCTGAAACCGGCAATTGGAAAGGCCCGCTTGCTCTGCCCGCTTGTTGCCGGCCGCCACCAGGTTGCTGGAAATATCGACGCCAAGCACTTCCGCGCCGAGCCGGGCAGCGGGAAGAGCGGTCGTGCCGTCGCCGCATCCCAGATCGAGCACCTTCAGTCCTCGCGTGATGCCTACTGCGTTCACGAGCGCCTCACCGCTCTCGCGCATCGCCGCGGCAATGCGGGTGAAGTCACCTTTCTCCCAGAGTGCCTTGTTCGGATTCATTGGTTACTCCTGATTGAAGGGAGCCGGGACGGTCCCCAGCCTTGTCCACCTGACAGGGTACGTCGAGGCGCTCGCGATGTCACCCTCTAACTGCTGGAGCCCCGCCCAAGCGCCTGAGCAGCAGCAGAGCTGCCGTCCCAATCAGCAGCAGCGGAAGGCCCAGACCCCAGCGTTGCCGGGCCCGCGCTTGCACCCGCAATTCTGTCAGCACCATCCGGTCACCGGCCTCGATTTCGCTGCGGGCCGCAAGGTACTGGCGCAGGCGATCCTGCTTGTCCGCGTCCATCTGCATCGTCCCCCAGCGCACGTCCTGCTCGCGGGCACGCAGGATCACCAGTTCAGCGTTTGCGCGCGCGATCGCCTCTACACTGTCCTGTCGCATTTCGCGTTCGGCGGAAGTGAGAAAAACTTCCTGCAAGACGGGCACGGCATGCTCCAGCGCATCGAGCCAGGGCTGGTCCATCTGCGGAAACGCCATCAGCAGGACGCCTACGGCAGCGACGACCGCAGACAGGACCTTTGCGGGTAGCAGCCGCGGCGCATGACGCAGGGCAAGCACCAGGCCGACTGCGGCAGTGGCGGCGCCGAAGGCCGCGACGATGGCCGGGCCGGTCGGAAGGTCCAAGACCCAGGACGCGGCGAGGCCTACCGCCGTTCCTGCCGCACCCAGCGCCCAGGCCAACAGCAAGCGGCTGCGCACGGTAGCCGCAAACAGCCCGGCGATGGCGGCGGGAACGATCAGGTACGAAAAGACCAGCAGCACGCCCGCGATGCGCACCGACGACGTGACGACGAGCGCGAACGACCCATAGAAGACCAGGTCCCACAGAAAAACGCGGCGCCGTTTGGTGGCGGCCAGGGCCGGCTGAAAAGACACTTCCAGCAGCGGCCGGCGCAGCAGCCAGTGAAGCGTCCCGATAACGACGTAAAGCAGTGCCAGGCTCGCTACCTCCTGCGGCCGCACGGTCACGATCGAGCCGATCAGAATCTGCTTGATGTGTTCCGCGCCCTGCGGGGCACGGTCCAACGCGATCACGCCCAGGGCCGCGCAAACCGCGTAGACGATGCCGATCACTGCTTCCTGCTGCAGCGCGCGTTCGTGCCGGCGGACCACGGCAAACAGCAGCGCGCCGCCACCCGCGAACGCCAGTGCGTACCAGTACGCAGCGGCGCTCTGCACCGGATGCCCGGCCAGGATGGCGACGGTGATGCCCAGCGCCGCCACCTGCGCCAGCGACAGATCGACGAAGACGATCCCGCGCGCGAGTACGTGCAGGCCGAAGTAAGCGTGGATACCGGTCAGGACCAGACCCGCGATGAACGGCCAGAACAGCAGCTCGAACATCCGCGCTATCGCAAGGCGCCAAGCAGGCGCTGGACGTTCACATCGAACAACGAAAGGTAATCGCTCGCAGCCGGATCGGCGCCAACCGATGGCACCAGGGTGACCGCCTGGGCGTTGCCACGTTCGGCCACCTGTCGGACCAGCGACGGGCTGGAATGCGGGTCGGCGATGACCAGCCGCACGCCTGCCTGCCGCATGCGGGAGAACAAACTGGCGAGTTCGGCCGGTGAAGGCGGAACGCCAGGCGTCGGTTCGGCCGCCGCGACGATGACGAGTCCGAAGCGATCGGCGAAGTAGGCCCAGCTGTCGTGAAGGACGACGACCTTCATGCCGCGGTAGGGAGCCAGCGCGGTCGTCCAGCCTTTCATCCGGCCGTCGAGCCTTGTCAGAAAAGCGCCGCGGTTGGCTTCGAAGTAAGAGCGGTCAGCCGGCTGCAACTTCACCAGCGCGCCGGCAATGGCCGCGGTCATCGGCCGCGCGTTGTCAGGGTCGAGCCAGTAATGCGTGTTGCCATAGGAATGGACATGGGCCTGGCGCTCGGCCCGCAGGCGCGGCGTCTGTGCCTGCAGCAGACGGACGCCGCCGGAGACGTCGAGCACCGGCGCATCCGTCTGCGCGCGGGCCAGCCAGGGTTCGTGATCGAGGCCGATGCGCACCACCAGCGCGGCACTGCGCAGACGTGCCAGCTGCGCCGGCTTGAGCTCGATCGAGTGCGGGTCCTGGCTGGGCGCGGCGATGCTCTCGACCTCGACCCGCTCGCCGCCAACCGCTAGCACCAGCGCCTGCAGATCGGTGGTGGTGGCGACCACCTTCAACTTCTCCGCGGCGATGGCCGGCCCGGATGGCATGGCCCAGGCCAGCGCCAGCAAAACGACCGTCAGCGCCGCATGCAAGGTGCGGCGCTATTTTTTGGTAAAGACCGACTTGGGGATCATGCAGTGCACGCCCTTGCGGATGTCGACCGCCTGCGATACCCGGCAATCGCCGACCATCGACACCAGGGCATAGGCTTCGTAGCGCGTGAGCGGCACCACGGTCTGCTCGGACAGGAAATTCACCGCCTCGCGCACGGCGTTGACCATCGACTTGTTCAGGTCTTCGTCGAAGCCGGTGGAGATCCAGTGGGTGGGGGTTTCGATGCGCGGCCATTCGAGCTTCATGTTCTTGTGCACGATCGGCTGCAGCTCGATTTCCTTGAAGGAGCATTCGAGCGCGGTGAGGTTGACCTCCCCGTTGCCCTGGCGGCAATGCGAATCGCCGGTCCAGATCAATGCCCCCTTCAGGAAGACCGGAATGAAGATCCGCGACCCGGCCTGCATTTCGTTGATGTCCATGTTGGAACCGTTTTTCCACGGACGCAGGCTCGACACCGGCGCCATCGGATCCTTGACGCCGCCCTTGCGTGGCGACGGGTCGTTCGGGTCGATGCCCACGGCCAGGGTGCCGGGAAAGGGCTTCAGGTCGATGGCGATGCCGGGCTTGAACTCGGTTTCCATCTTCTGCAAGTCCAGCTTGAAGAACTTGAGGAAGCCTTCCGGCATCTCGGAGGCGAGCGCACCGATGGTGGGAAATTCCTTGCCGGGGAGATTAAAGTTCACGCCGAACGGCTTGGGCACGATCTTCAGGATGCGGATTTCCAGCACGTCGCCCGGCTCGGCGCCGTTGACGTAGATCGGCCCCGTCAGCGAATGCGGACCGCCGCCCGGATTGGCCTTGCGCAACTCGACGATCTGCTCCATCGTCATGCCCGGCTGGATCTTGTCGTGCGAGTGCATCATTGTTTCGACCGACACCGTATCGCCCGAATCGATGGTGAGCTTGGGCGGTTCTTTCGGATCGAGCCAGCCCCACTGCACGGTGTCCAGCGTCGCCGCTAGAGTGTGGTGCTTGCCGCGCACGGTCTGTTGGGCAATGGCCGCGCCGGCCGCGAATGCGACCAGCAGTGTGGCGGCTGCGATCTGGAGTTTCTTGCTGATCATCGGACGTCCTTCGGCAAATGGTCGCAAAGTATGTGGATGAAATATTGGCGAAGTCAACGGAGGTTGCGCTGATGGTTGCCGCGATGCCAGGGGCGCCAAGAAAGCGCTGCGCGGCATTTACACAAAGCACAACGGCTCTTGCAGCGCGAAACGATGGAGAACACCATGCCAGATCTTTTCAGCCCCTTCACCCTCAAAGGCGTCACGCTGCGCAATCGGATCGCGATGTCGCCGATGACGATGCACCGCAGTGTCGACGGGAAGATAACCGACTTTCACATCATGCTCCTGGGCTCGCGCGCGGCGGGCGGCTTCGGCCTGGTATTCCCCGAGCAGATCGCCATCACGCCGGACGGTCGCACCAGCGTGGGCTGTGCCGGTATCTGGAGCGACGACCAGATCGAGGGCCTGCAGCGGATCACGCGCATCATCAAGGATCTGGGCGGCGTACCCGCCATCCAGCTCGGCCACACCGGCCGCAAGGGCAGCGAGACCAAACCCTGGGAAGGCCGCCGGCAACTGGCGCCCGATCATCCCGACGGCTGGCAGGTCCACGGGCCATCGGCCATCCCCTACGGCGGCTTCCGCAGTCACCCCGTCAAGGAGCTCACGCGCGAGGAGATCAAGGATCTGCACCGGGCCTACGCTGCGGCCGCGCGACGGGCGGTGGAGGCCGGCTTCGAGTGGCTGGAGATGCATTACGCACACGGCTACCTGGGGGCGAGCTTCCTCTCCCCCATTGCCAACAAGCGTAACGATGAATACGGCGGCAGCCTGGAGAACCGCGTGCGCTTCCACACTGAGGCGTTGGACGCGGTGCGTGCGGTCTGGCCCGAGCGCTTCCCTCTGACCATACGCCTTGGTTCGGACGACCTCAACCCGGAGGGCCTGCAGTTCGACGACTCGGTCCACGCCATCACGATGATGAAAGACCACGGGCTGGACCTGGCAGACCTGAGCATCGGAATCAACACCGATCAGATGAGCCCGCTGCCCTTCGCGGACCTGGCGTTCATGATCGGACGCACAAACCGCATCAAGCGCGAAGTCGGCCTGCCCGTGGCCACCAGCTGGAACCTGGGCGTACCCCAGCTTGCCGACAAGGTCATCCGCGAGGGCCTCATAGACATCGTGATGCTGGGCCGGCCCGCCTTGTCGAACCCCCACTGGCCGGTCTGGGCGGCGCGCGAACTGGCGCACCCGGACCCGTTCGGCTTGGTGCCTCCGGACTGGGCCTGGTGCCTGCGCGAGTTCCGCGGGCCCGAGGCCTGCATCGGCTGGCCCTCGCCGGCGACGTCCGTCGAAACGAAGCTCACACCCGACGCACCGGGAGCCAACTTGCAAGCGGCCTGACCGTTACCTGCGCAGCAGGCGCTCCTGCCACGAGGACATTCCGCCAAGCAGGAGTGGCGGTCCGCCGCGCTGAACCGCCGGCGCGAAGCTGCCGATTACGTCTTTCGGGCGCGCCCCGCGGCTAGCCCCCGTTCGATGTGGCTGCCGCGGAGGTGCGACTCCAGAAGGTTCTTTGACAGGCGCGCGCCCATCTTGCCGCCGGTCCAGAGAAGGCAATTTCTTCGTTCACTTTCATCAGAACTTCGGATAAAACAGGGGCGCGTGCATAGTTTTCTCGGACAAACTTCCGTCTGATGGGAACTACTCCAAGTCTGATATTCAGAGAGCAGCTGAACAGCCTCCTCCGCGGAGCGCCCATCAACCTCGAACGGCTGACCGACGCCGAGCTCACCTCAAAGGCGGTCGCCAGGCTCAGCGCCGACGGCTGGCTCAAACGCCTCGGCCGGGGGGTCTACTTCCTGCCCGGCCTGCATGTCGGAGGCAAAACCGCACTCGCCTGGCGCGGGGTGCGCCACAATATCTCCATGCAAGAGGTGCTGAGCCTTTGGGGAACCGGCCACACCCCTATCCCTCCCTGGTTCAGGAACCCATGCCCTTCCCTCTATCAGGCAACGAACCTGTTCGACGAGGGTCTTCCAGGCCAGGCGGGCATCGCGCCCCTACCCGCGAGCAACGGCGCCGGTGCCGGTGTCTGTGCCCGAGCGCGCCCCCCTGGAACTCCTGAGCGACGCCGGAAAACTCCAGTCGCTGGAGGAAACGACCCACCTGGTCGAGAGCCTTCGCTCGCCGCGTGCGCAAGTCCTGGAGCAGCTGATGGCGCACCTCACGCGCATCAAGGTCGCCCGCTGGCGGTGGCGCTGGCCACGTCGTTGGGCCTGCCATGGCGTGACATCGCAGCCCGACACAGCAAGCGGCTCGGCGGTGGCGAGCGCTGGGTCGCGCGCGCCAGGACCGGCGAGCGCATCGACCTCAGGGGGCCGGCGTGACAGACGACTAAGTGACCCGTGTCGCTGTTCTACGCTTCCGATTGCAGCCGGGAGATGGCGCACAGTGCGCGGCGTTTGCAACGCGTCCGCGACACAGGCGTCGCTGTCCTAGGACGAGACGCTGCCGCTGCCAAGTAACTTGTGTCCAGACCTTCTATGGTTTCGCCGGATAGGGCGCCCCGACCGGCCGCGACTGCGGCACAGCTTCCAGGATCAGCTTCAGCGGCTCCGGCGACTCGTCTCCGCCTTTGGCATAACCCATTCGAACGACGACGAGATCGTGCGTCGGGAAGATCCACGTTGCTTGCCCGCCAGAGCCGAACAGGGCATAGGAATCCTCCGGACCAGGCCAGGAATTCGCGCGATTCAACCAGATCAATCCGCCGTACCACGGTCTTCCATCCGCCGCCCAGGCGGGCGCCGCAGTGCGCATGAAACGCACGTAAGGCTCCGGCACCAGCGCCTCGCCATTCCAGCGGCCATCCTGCAGCAGAAGGTTCCCGAGTCTGGCCCAATCGCGAGCAGATCCCAGTACCCAGCCGAAGGCGAGCGGCGTGCCAAAGGAGTCGGGCTCGAGCGTCAGCGTCCGTATCCCGACCTTGTCGAAGAGTGCGCGCTGTGCGTAAGAGTAGAAGTCCTGGCCTCGCGCCTCGGCGGCGCGACGGATCAAGGAGGCGATGACGACCGGGTCTGAGCTGCGGTAGCGACCGACGGTGCCGGCAGGCCACTGGGGAGGACGCGTCATGACATACCTGGCGACGTCGACGTCGGCGGTGTTGACATAGAAGTCGTCGATGTAGTCCCCGGCCGGATACGACTCCGCATCCATGAAGCCGCGAATGCGCAATCCACCCGACATGCGCAGGAGATCAGCAATCCGAATGTCCCGACGAGCGTCTCCAGGCTGTCGCCACTCCGCAATCGGCGCTGGTTGCCAAAGGTCGTAGGTGCCGTCCGCAACGAGCGTTCCCATCAAGATCGCGAGCACGGTTTTGCCCATCGACCAGCTTTCCAGTGGCGTCTGGGGTGTGATTCCGGGTGCATAGCGTTCAGCGATGATCTTCCCGCGCCAGGTGACGACGTAGGCCGCCGTCATCGCACCAGCCGGTTCGAAGGCTGCGTCCACGCCATGCTTGAGCTTTGCCGCGTCGATCTGTGCCGGCAGAGATTCCTGCGGCAGGACCTCGCCCGCAGGCCATGGACTGCTCGCAGTGCTGGTCAGTGAAGTTGCGGGTTCCTTCGGCAGAAAGTGCAAGGGCGCGCCAGATTCGGCCACCACAACGCACCCCTGCCGAGCGCCAACATACTGAGCGCTGCGTACGACGCCCTTCGGCGTGGCCACGTCGACCGTCTTCTTGGCGGCGTCGACAACTGGCTTGCCGAGATCCTTGCGGACATCAAAGGGCGGCATGGCGCCGGCATTCGCCACGACGAAGTCGGCGTCGAGGCCGGTAATGAAAACCCCCGCGCACACCACTCGCGCCAATGCAGCCGCGTGATGGCTCATTCGATCACCCGGCGGTGCGACGTATTCGGTGGGGAACTCCAGAGCCTTGGCGCGAGCGACGCGAGCTTCGCGGTTCAGCGGCTCCTTGGGCGGTGAGGCGACCGCCGGCACATAGGCATCGCGGGTTGGAGTTGCGCAGCCGCCCGCCAGCAAGAGAAGGACTGTCGCGTATGCGCAAAACCGCCGATTGTTCAGCATAGTCGCTTCTCCCGTTTTTGCTTCTTGTGCGCACCGTCGGGACGCGCTGCCCAAAAGGCTAGCACGGCCACATAGCTGCGTCCAGCGGCAGGCCGTGTAATGCAACTCTCAGCGGGCGACCTGGGGAATGTCTGCTATGGAAGAAGTGAGGGACACGACCTAGTGACCGCTCCTGGCCGAGCCCAGCCCGTCACCACAGGCAATTCTGCGGAAACGATACAGCGCTTGACAAGAGACCTCTGGCGCCTGCCGCCGAGCAGCCTAGCTGTCTGCTTTCTTGGCGAGATTACACAGGAACTACACAAACAGGAACGGCTTGCAATGCGCGAACATATGCAAGCCGTTGATTTGTATGGTGGTGTAGACCCGAGCGCGGCCGAACTGCCCTTCCTAACGGATACTCCAATTCGAGGAGTTGATGAGTCCTACACGACATCCGTAAGTCAGATGCGATTATCCGCTGATCCACGCGGATGCTCCGGACGAGTGCAGGGTTAGGCGCCGGTCGCAATAACCGATTTCCGCTGTGGTCGAAATCAGACACAACCGCAGCGAGAGCCATCCTCGCCACCTTCGAGGAACTGCAAGCGTGCATGGCTGCCGATCTGGAAGTGGCCCGTGGCCCGTGAGAGGACTGGAGCCACTCCAGCACCTGACAGTGGGCAGTGAGCCGCTGACCTCCAGGGCATCGGCGCGCGGCAACAGTTTCATTGCCCATCTTGCTAAGCAGCAGAGCCAGGCTGTGGGCTGCACCTTGGTTGCCATCTACCACCAGGGTGCGAAGCCTGAACAGGATTGGACCGGTTGGCGCTCCATCCGAGCGCGACGTTCCCCCTACACTGGTCCGCATGAGCACCCACGATCGGCTGAGCTTCCTGTCGGGCATCCGTTCGCCTATGGCGACCCTGCTGCGGGAGCATGCCGGCGACACGTCGGTGGGCTCGCCGGAACAGTGGCCGGGGCCCATCAAGGCGGCCATTTCACTCATGCTCGGCTCGGGCTTTCCGATGTCTGTCGCGTGGGGGCCGCAGCTGAACATGGTCTACAACGACATCTATGCGGAGGTGCTTGGCGCAAAGCACCCAGCCAGCTGGGGCAAACCGTTCCTGGAGATCTGGCACGAGGTGGTTGAAGAAATTCGGCCGCTGATCGCGAAAGTCCATGCCGGCGAGACGTTCTACCTGGAGAACATGCCGTTCACGGTGTGCCGCAATGGCTTCGACGAGGAAACCTGGTTCACGTTTTCGTTGTCGCCGATCCGCGACGAGCTTGGCGAAGTGGCCGGCATGCTCTGCATCTGTACTGAAACAACACTAACTGTTCTGGGCGAGCGTCACGAGCGGGCAGAACACGACCGGCTGGCCGCCTTGTTTCACGAGGCGCCCGGGTTCCTGGCAGTGCTGCGGGGTCCGCAGCACGTGATAGAAAACTTCAACGCATCGTATGAAAAGCTGGTAGGCAATCGCAACCTGCGGGGCCTGCCGGTCGCGGTAGGCCTGCCCGAAGTGGTGGAGCAAGGATTCATCGCGCTGCTGGACCAGGTGTACACCAGCGGCGAGCCCTTCCGCGGATCCGCGGTGGAAGTCAGCCTGCATCGCACGCCCGGTGGGCCGCCCGTGCAGGCGTTCGTGGACTTCGTGTACCAGCCATTGCGCGACGCCACCGGAGACGTGTACGGCATCCTGGTACAAGGCCACGAGGTCACGGCGCTGCGTCGGAACACGGCACTGTTCTCCCAGATCATCGAGCAGGCGCCGGGCGGCGTGTATGTGGTGGATACGCAGTTCCGCGTGATGCAGATGAACGCGGAGACGCGGCCATTCTTCGCGTCGGCGGAACCGCTGATCGGGCGCGATTTTGATGAAGCGCTGGAGATTGTGTGGGGGCCGGAGATCGGGCCGCAGATCGCGAGCGTGTTCCGGCACACGCTGGCGACGGGAGAGCGCTACGTCTCGCCGCGCTTCTCTGAGCAGCGGCACGACCTCGGCGTGGAGCAGGCCTTCGAGTGGGAGACTCAGCGCATCACCCTGCCGGACGGGCAGCACGGGGTGGTATGTTATTTCCAGGACGTGACCGAGCGGGAGCTCGCCGAGGCTGCGCGACGCGAAAGTGAGGAGCGCCTGCACCGCCTTGCTGCCGAGCTTTCCGACGCGGACCGGCGCAAGGACGTGTTCTTGGCGACCCTGGCCCACGAGTTGCGCAACCCGCTGGCCCCGATGCGCAACGGCTTGCAGATCATGAAGCTGACGAAGACCAACAGCGATGCCGCTGAGGGGGTCCGTGCCATGATGGACCGGCAGCTGTCGCAGCTGGTCCGGCTGGTGGACGATTTGCTGGACGTGAGTCGGATCACGCAGGGAAAGGTGGAGCTTCGCGTGGAGCGGATCGATTTGAAGACTGTGCTCGCAGTTGCCCTGGAAGCGAGCCGGCCGGCGATCGAGGAAGCGGGCCACGAACTCACGGTCGATGTACCGGACGCGCCGATCTTCGTGGACGGGGACGCGGCTCGGCTGGCACAGGCCGTGTCCAACCTGCTCAACAACTCCGCCAAGTACACCCGTCGGGGCGGCAATATCCGGATGACGGTCTGGCGCGAGGACAGCATGGCGGTGGTTGCGGTCAAGGACAACGGAATCGGCATTCCGCCCGCCATGCGCGACCGGGTGTTCGAAATGTTCACGCAAGTGGACCGGACGTTGGAGAAGACCACGGGCGGACTGGGGATCGGGTTGTCGCTGGTCAAAGGGCTGCTGGAAATGCACGGCGGGACTGTCGAGGTCACGAGCGACGGGGAAGGCATGGGCAGCGAGTTTGTGCTTCGCCTGCCGGTGGCGACATCAGTCGTCGCCGGGCCGCAACGCGAAAGCCGGCAGAGCATCGGGGTCGTTCCTTTCGCCCCTCGCCGCATCCTGGTCGTGGACGACAACGTGGACTCGGCGGACTCTCTCGGCCAAATGCTGGAGATATTGGGCAACGAGGTCCGCACCGCCAACGACGGGGAGGCCGGGATCGCAGCGGCGGCGCAGTTTCGGCCAGACGTGGTGTTGATGGACATCGGGATGCCGAAGCTCAACGGGTACGAGGCAGCCCGCCGCATGCGGCAACACCCATCGGGCGCAGCCATGCTGCTCGTGGCATTAACGGGCTGGGGGCAGGAAGACGACCGGAAGAAGAGTGCGGACGCCGGGTTCAATCACCACCTCGTCAAGCCGGTGGACGTGGATGCCCTGATAAAGCTGATAACGGGCCCGTAGCGCGCTGACATCCTCGATCGGCGCGACACCCGCCGCGCGCAAGTTGTTGAAAGCCATCTAGGTTTGCGTGTGCCAGATCGGCGAAGTTCTCCACATTCTTTTGAGAACAGAGAGCAAAGAAGAATCTTGCTGCCGCAAAAAACGCCCTTGTAAAGGGTCGCCCTTCCCTGCGTGGCACACGCAGATCACGCCGCAACCCCGCGTGGCGCGGGGAAAGCCCGGAAACGACAACGCCAACCGAGAACGGTTGGCGTTGAATTCTGGTGGTCTGGAGCGGAATCGAACCACCGACACGCGGATTTTCAATCCAAGTGAGAGCCATAGTTCTAACTGTAAGGTGAAGATTCGCAAGGGTTTTTTGGCTCACCTTCTCCGAACCGAACCCCTCCGAACCTTCTCCGAACCTCCTGCCGAACCTGCTTTTGGTCGGTTATCCCACTGCGAATGCTGCCGAGTCTGAAGCCTCCAGTGCCCGCTTGGACGACAAGTGCGCATAACGCTGCGACACCCTCGGGTCGGAATGACCGAGCAGCATCTGCACCTCGAACAAACTTCTCCCCGCCGACACCAGCCTGCTCGCGAAGGTATGCCTCAGATCGTGGATGCGCGTGTTGCTCGGCAAGCCTGCAGCGGTCCGGATCACGTACCACGCCCTCGTGATGGTGGTGTACGGTTTGCCGGTGGCGGGCGACGGGAAGAGGTATCCCGACTTGCCCTCCGAATCGAGCTGTTCGATGACCCACAGCGCACCCTTGTTGAGGGGCAGTGACTTCAGCTTCTTCGACTTGGAGTTTGTTGCCGGAATTCGCCAGACTGCCGTATTCACATCGACTTGCTTCCACTCGGCGCAGAGCCCCTCCCTGAGGCGAGCCCCAGTGCTGAGAAGGAACAACACGATCAGCGACACCCTGCGGGTTCGGATGCGTCTGCAACACCTTCACCAGCGTGTGTTGACCTGCTCGTCGTCCAGGTAGTTCTCCACTTGGTTGTCGAGGTGAAAGAGCTCGATTCCCCGAAGGACGTTCCGATCCAGCATCTCCCACGACACGGCCAAATTACAGAGCCGCCTGTCAGATGATCGGCCTGCCCGCGGGAACACGGGTGTGGCTGGCGGCGGGCCTGACCGACATGCGCAAGGGATTCGACGGCCTGGCCGGCCTGGCCCAAACCGCGCTGACCCAGGACCCGGTTCGCACAAGAGCTTCCTGTACGTCTACGACTACGGTGACAACTGGCAGCACAAGGTGAAGGTCGAGAAGATCGTGGACCTGGACGTACCGCTGTC
>JAYUHN010000105.1:0-2325 GCA_043766965.1 Ramlibacter sp.
CCGTTATCGGTCGCCTTTTCCAGCCACTCGGGATGCGCGATGGTGTTGCGCATGTCCCGGGCGCCGGCCTCCCAATGCTCCTTGACCATCGAGCGCGAAAACTCGTAATCCTTCGAATCCAGTTCATAGGCCTTGTCGCGGTAGATCAGGTGCACGATGTCGATCGGCTCGTGCGTCAGGTGCGCACGCAGCGCCGCCACGCTGGGGTCGGCCTGCAGCGCCCGCGGCAGCTTCTGGATCAAATCCGCCAGCGCTTGCTGCAGGTTGATGTTGGCCGCCGCCGTATTGGTGTTCATCCGGGTGCGGCTGGAATAGGTGATGTCCTTTTGCCGCTCCATCACTTCGGACAGCGTCGTCGGCATCGGGCCGCGGGCGCTGAACAGGTCCACCTGCAGCACCACCAGCCGCTGGGTTCTCGGAAAGGTGTCCAGCACATACTGCAATGGCGTGTTCGACACGATGCCGCCATCCCAGTAGTCCTGGCCGTCGATGCGTACCGGCGCAAAGCCCGGGGGCAGCGCGGCGCTGGCCATGATGTGCTCGACGCCGATCGGACGGACCGGATCGGCATTGTCGAAGTAGATGGAGTTGCCGGAGCGCACGTCCACCGCCCCGACGCTCAGGCGCATTTCGCGCCGGTTGATGCGGTCGAAGTCGATCAGCCGCTCGAGCGTCGCTTTCAGCGGCGTGGTGTCGTAGTAGCTCAGGACTGGCGCGGCGCCCCCCAGCCACAGTGAAGCGTCCAGCCGCGGCCGAAAAAAGCCCGGGATGCCGACCCATGCCGCCGACGCGGCGCTCCACTGGTTCAGCATGGCGCGGTCGCCCCAGCCCAGGGGCAGCCGCTGGGCCGGCCCGGACGAGAGCAGGTCCCAGAACTCCCTCAGCCTGGCGACCCGGTCGGCCGGCGCGTTGCCGGCGATCAGGGCCGCGTTGATTGCGCCGATCGACACACCGGCCACCCAGTCCAGCTTGCTGTCGCTCTCGATGAGCGCCTCGAACACGCCGGCCTGGTAGGCGCCGAGCGCGCCGCCGCCTTGCAGCACCAGCGCCTTCGCGGCGGTCTCCATCGAAGCGGGGCTGGATCTTGAGGTGGAGGTGGAGGTGGAGGTGGCAGCTCGCTTCAACGCGTTCCTTCGGCAGCCCTGCGGGCCGATTCCAGTGTAGCGATCAGGCCGTATATTCGTTCCATGCAGTTCCAACTTTCCGCCAGCCACCTGGTCACACTGCACGGCCTGGTGACGACAGCCGCTGTCCTGCTGTATGCAGTCACATCGCGCGCCATGCAGCAGCGCCGGGCGCCGGCGGCCGCCATCGGGTGGGTGCTCTTCATCCTGCTGATGCCTTACGTTGCCTTGCCGGCGTTCCTGGCGTTCGGGTCCCGCAAGCTGCACCGTCCCCAAAAACTCGCCCGCAGCGGGCGGAGCGTCGAGGGCTCGTGGGCGATGCAGACCATCCTGGCGCTGGGGCAACGTCCCGCTGCGCAGTACACCGGATTGAACCTGCACGCCGACGGCAGTGCGGCGCTGCAAGCCTTGCTGGCGACGATCGACGGGGCCACGCAGACGATCGACGTCTGCACGTTCATTCTCGGGCGCGACGCGGTGGGTCGAAGCATTGTCGGCGTGCTCAGCGCGAAGGCACGGGCGGGGGTGCGCGTGCGGTTGCTGCTCGACGGCCTGGGCAGCATGATGTCCGCGCCGCCCGACCTGGCCGCGCTGGTTGCGGCCGGGGGAATTTACACGGTGTTCGCGCCGCCGCTGCGTTCTCCGCTGCACGGCCGCTGGAACCTGCGGGACCACCGCAAGCTGGTGCTGGCGGATGCGGCTTTGCCCGCGGGCCGCATGTGGTGCGGCGGCAGAAACCTGGCGTGCGAGTACTTTGAAGGCGGACCGGGCATAGCGCCCTGGCGCGACCTGACATTCGACCTGGCCGGGCCGCTGGTGCGGCAGGCAGCCGCCATGTTCGACGACGACTGGGCGTTCGCGACCGATCCCCATGCGAAACTGGTTGTCCCACCCGACCGTTCGCAGGCAATGCCTTCCTCCGGCGGCGCGCAGCTGGTCGCTTCCGGACCGGATCAGTCGGACGACACGATCTACGAGCTGCTCATCACCTCGGCCTACCGGGCCACCGATCGGATCGCGCTGGTGACTCCGTATGTCGTGCCCGACCCCGCGTTGCTCGCGGCACTGGTGCTGGCCGCGAGGCGTGGTGTCGCGATCGACCTGCTCATTCCTCGCAAATCGAACCACCGGCTTTCGGATTTCGTCCGCGGCAGGGCGCTGCGATCGCTGGCCGCCGCCGGCGTGCGCGTGTGGCTGGCTC
>JAYUHN010000106.1:0-6242 GCA_043766965.1 Ramlibacter sp.
CCGGACGCGCTGGTGGTGCACCGCCTCGACATGGCGACCTCCGGCATCGTATTGATGGCGCGCGGCACCGACATGCAGCGCCGGGCGAGCGCCGCCTTCGCGCAGCGCGAAGTGAGCAAGCGCTATGTGGCGGTGGTCGCCGGTCATCCTGTGCCAACGTCGACGGCCGATGGCTGGAGCGAGATCGATCTGCCGATCGCCGCGGACTGGCCGAACCGGCCTCTGCGCGTCATCGACCACCAGCGTGGGCAAGCCAGCCTGACTCGGTGGCGGGTGCTTGGCCCGGGTGATGGGGCCGACAACACCCGCGTCGAGCTGGAACCGGTCACCGGCCGCACGCACCAGTTGCGGGTGCACCTGAAGGCGCTCGGCCACCCGATCCTGGGCGACATGCTGTATGCGCCGGACGCCATCGCGAGAGCAGCGCCGCGACTGCTGCTGCACGCGTGCGCATTGCGGCTGGCACATCCGCACAGCGGCGAACCGCTGGCATTTTCCAGCCCGTCCCCATTTTGAAAAGTGCAGGGATCGGACGTACGATGGCGCATGGCTTCACCTCACATCACCATCGTCACCGGCGCGTCGCGCGGCATGGGCTTTGCGCTGGCAGAACAGCTGATCGCGGCCGGCCATGACCTGCTGTGCATTTCGCGCAAGACCAACGACACCCTCTCCGGACTGGCCTCGCTCAAGGGACTCGCATGCGAGCAGTGGGCGCAGGACCTGTCGCGGTCCGAAAGCGCGGCCGCCAAACTGGAAACCTGGCTGTCGCGGCGCGCCGGTGCCGCGCTCGAGTCGGTCACGCTGATCAACAACGCGGGGCTGCTGCCGCGCATCGCGCCGCTCGGCGACATTCCGGCGCGGGACCTCTCCGATGCGCTGCGGGTCGACCTGGAGGCGCCATTGCTGCTGGCCGGGGCGTTCCTGCGTGCGACCGCAGGCTGGAAAGCGCAGCGCAAGGTCCTCAACATTTCATCGGGCCTGGGCCGCCGGCCGATGGCGTCGCAAGCCGTCTACTGCGCCGCGAAAGCCGGCATGGACCATTTCAGCCGCTGCGTCGCGCTGGAACAAGCCGGGCGACCGAACGGCGCGAAGATCTGCTCGCTGGCGCCGGGCGTGATCGACACCGACATGCAGGTGCAGCTGCGAAGCGCGGACAGCAGCCGCTTTCCCGATCTCTCGACTTTCGTCGGCCTGAAAGACAAGGGCAGCCTTGCCACACCACGCGAGGCCGCGGAGAAAATCCTCGCCCTGCTCGCCCGCGCGGACTTCGGCGCCAATCCGGTGGCTGACATCCGGGACTAGGCTTCTACTGCAAGGGCTGCAGCTTGCCGAGCAGGAACGGCAGGAACTCGCTCACGGTGGGATGGATCGGCAACGCCTGCGCCAGCACCTGATAGCGGGCGCCCGTGGCCATGAAATTGCTGATCACCTGGATCACTTCGTCCCCGTTCAGGCCCAGCACGGCGGCGCCGACGATACGCTCGTCCTGCGCATCCACCAGCAGCTTGATCAGGCCCGTGGTCTCGCCCTCCTCGATGGCGCGGCTGACCCGCGCCATCGGCCAGCTCACCATGCGCACCGGCCGGCCGGTCTTGCGCGCCTCCACTTCCGACAATCCGACCCGTCCCAGCGGCGGGTCGGTGAACATCGCATAGGTGGACACCCGGCCGTCGGCGGTGCGCGCACCGGCGCCGCTTTCGCCGCAGGAGGCCAGGTGGTTCGCCAGCACGATCTCGTGGTCCTGGTAACTGGTATGGGTGAAAGCGCCACGCAGGTTGATGTCGCCCAGCGCCCAGATCCCCGGCACGCTGGTTTCGAGCCGACCGTTGACCGGTACGAACCCGCGCGCATCGAGCTGGACGCCGACGGTCTCCAGCTTCAGCTTCGCGGTATTGGGCAGTCGGCCGGTTGCCACCAGCAGGTGCGACCCTTCGACCCGGCGCCCGGACAGCTGCACGGCGACTCCATCCACCGTTCGCTCCACGCGTTGTACCGGAGCGCCGGCCAGGATGGTGATGCCTTCCGCCTCGAGCATCGAAGCAATGGCAGCCGAGATTTCCGGGTCTTCGCGGGCAATGATGCGCGGGGCGCTTTCGATCACGGTCACGTCGCTTCCGAGCCGCCGGAAGATCTGGCCCATTTCGAGGCCGATATAGCTGCCGCCCAGGATCACGAGGTGCGCCGGCCGGCGGCGCAACTTCAGCAGGCTGACGTTGTCGAGATGAGGCACGCTCTCGATGCCCGGTATCGGCGGGATGAAGGCGCGCGTTCCGGTGTTCAGGTACACGCGCTGCGCGTGCAGGCGCTGTTCACCCACCTCGAGCGCGAAACCGGAGCCGTCCGGCGACCTGCCGCTGAATGCGCCCCAGCCACGCAGCAAGGTGATGTTGGGTTCGCCGGCGATCCATTGTTCGAGCCCCACACGCGCGGCGTCCACCCTTGACTGCATGCGTTCCATGGCGGCAGCGAAATCCACCTCGATGCCGCCGACGCGGATGCCGAACTCGGCCGCATGCCGGGCCAGGTATGCAACCCGGGCACTTTTGCGCAAGGTCTTGGTCGGCGTGCAGCCGACATTGACGCAGGAGCCACCGACCAGGTCTGCCTCCACCACCGCAACCTTCTCGCCGCGCTTGGCCAGCGCCACCGCCAGGGCAGGGGAGGCCTGCCCGGTCCCGATCAGGGCGGCGTCGACTTCGATCGTGGCTGGTGGCATCGATATCCCGGTCAGGCTTCGACCTTGACGCCTTTCCAGAACGCCACCCGGCCTTTGATCATGTCGGCTTCCGGCCTGGGGTCGGCGTAGTACCAGGCGGCCTCGGGGTTCAGCTCGCCATCGACGATCAGCGAGTAGTAGCTGGCCTGCCCTTTCCATGGGCAGCTGGTTTTGTGGTTGCTGAAGGTGACGTAGTCGCGGTTGAGCGCGCTGTCGGGAAAATAGTGGTTGCCTTCGATCACCACGGTGTCGTCGCTCTGCGCGATCAAGGCGCCGTTCCAGGTGGCTTTCATTGGGTCCTTTGCGTTATTCGGGCGCGTGCAGCCAGTGCAGGCTGAACATGCGTTGCGGATCGGTCCAGACCGGGCCGGCCCGGAAGCCGGCACGCGCCGCCAGCGCCTGCAAGCCTTCGACCGTGAACTTGTAGGAGTTCTCGGTGTGCAGCGTCTCGCCTTCCGCGAACTCGTAGGTCCGGCCGCCGAGCGTCACCTGCTGCCGGCAGCGGCTGACCAGATGCATCTCGATGCGTTGCAGCGGCGCATTGTAGAACGCGCTGTGCGCGAACTGGTCGATTGCGAAGGTGGCGCCCAGCTCCCTGTTGGCCCGGGCCAGCAGGTTCAGGTTGAACGCCGCCGTCACCCCTTGCGCGTCGTTGTATGCCGCGTGGAGCACAGCTGGCTCCTTGACCAGATCGACGCCCAGCAGCAGCGCACCGCCGCGCAGCACCTGTCCCGCCACTTGCAGGAAATGCAACGCTTCGGACGGCAGGAAATTGCCGATGGTGGAACCCGGGAAAAAGCCGACCCGCTGGCCGGCGTCCGGCAACCGCGCGGGCAGCAACAGGCGCGTCGTGTAGTCGGCGACGACCGGTTGCACATCGAGTGCCGGATACTTCGCGCGCAGCTCGGTGGCCGCGGCGGCCAGATGCTCGCCGGAGATGTCGATCGGCAAATAGCGTGCCGGCCGCTCCATGGCATCGAGCAGCAGCTGCACCTTGGCGCACGAGCCCGCGCCGAACTCGACGATCTCGGCGCGCGCTCCCATCTGCGCGGCCATCTCGCCGGCGTGCCGGCGCATCAGCTGCAGTTCGGTGCGGGTCGGGTAGTACTCCGGCAGTTCACAGATCGCATCGAACAGCTGCGAGCCCCGTGCGTCATAGAAATATTTGGGCGAGATCGAACGCGTGCCGGCCGACAGCGCGCGTTGCATGTCCGAGGCGAATTCGCCGGCACCCGCGTCCGGCGCCGCGTGCGAGCCAGGGCCGCCGCCTGCGGGATGGGATACGGATGGTAGTGGTACGGACATCGGCGGGATCACCTTCTGGTCTCTGGTCTGGCCGTCGCATCCGTCGCTTGCGCACGTCCGGCCGTTCTCGAGTCCCCTCCAGAAATGATTACAGCACAGGCAATCGGGGTCTGCGGGCCGCCGCCCGGCCGTGGGCAGTACGGCTAGCATGGGCGACCCTCGACCGCAGGAATTTTCATGACCGCTACCCACACCCTCACCAACCACCAGGTCCGCCTGGCCCGCCGACCCATCGGCGCTGCCGTGCCGCAGGACTGGAGCTTCACCGCCGAACCGGTGCGGGAACTGCCGGACGCAGCCGTGCTGGTGAAGACACTGGCGCTTTCACTCGACCCCGCCATGCGCGGCTGGATGAACGAAGGCAAGAGCTACATCGCGCCGGTAGCGATCGGCGAGGTGATGCGGGCCGGCGGAATCGGCCGGATCGTGGCTTCCAGGGATCCGCAGTTCACTGTTGGAACACTGGTTGCCGCAACGCTCGGCGTTCAGGAATATGCGGTGATCGCCGCCGGCCAGGCCGTGCGCCACGGCCTGCACGCAATCGACACTCGCCTGGGCAGCCCGACCCAGTGGCTCAACGTGCTCGGCATGCCGGGCATGACGGGCTATTTCGGGCTGATGGACGTCGGCCAGCCAAAGGCCGGCGAAACCGTGGTGGTGTCCGGCGCCGCCGGCGCGGTCGGACAGACCGTTGGCCAGCTGGCGAAAATCAAAGGCTGCCGCGTCGTCGGCATTGCGGGCGGAGCAGCCAAATGCGACTGGGTGGTGCGCGAGCTGGGCTTCGACGCCTGCATCGACTACAAGAGCGGCGATGTTCGCGCCGGGTTGAAAGAGCACTGCCCGAAAGGCGTCGACATCTATTTCGACAACGTCGGCGGCGAGATCCTGGACCAGGTGCTGGCCCGCATCGTTCGCGGCGCCCGCATCATCGTCTGCGGCGCCATCAGCCAGTACAACAACACCACGCCGGTACAGGGACCGAAGAACTATCTGTCGTTGCTTGTGAACCGCGCGCGGATGGAAGGCATGGTCGTCTTCGATTACGCGGACCGTTTCCCGGTCGCGGTGAAGGAACTCGCCGGGTACCTGAAAGACGGCAGGATGAAAAGCCGCGAAGACGTCGTCACGGGCGGTGTCGATGCGTTCCCGTCGGCGCTGGCAAAGCTCTTCACCGGAGAAAATTTCGGGAAACTGGTTTTGCAAGTTGCCGAGGCGTAGCCGCGGCGACGCGCAAAACCATCCCGGCGAACGCCGGGATCCACCCTCGCGCCAGCCGGGATCCACCCCTCGCGCCAGCCGGGATCACCACCTCGCCGGCCGGGATCCACCCTCGCGCCAGCCGGAACCTGACCGCTCGCGCTGCCGCGATCCAGCACCCTAGTCCCTGAACCCCGGCGGTCCCCCCATCATGTGCAACACAAGCGCGGGATCCCGGGGGCCGCCAAGCTCGCTGCGGCTTTTCCATTTGCCGAGCTTGCTCGGACTGTTGTCCATCCGCACGAAGTACACCGGCACGCTGCAGGCCTGGTATTTCGCGCAGTACTTCGGCCACTTGCGAACCTGCCCCGGCGGGACGTAGAGGTAGACCGGCCGCACGCCGGGCGCAAGCACGGCGCGGGACGCGATGACCGGCCGCTTGTAGATCACCGGCGGCGGCGGCGCGCGGCCGATGTCGATGCGGCCGTACACGCCGGGTCGCAGGGCCCCGCCCGCCGTGGTGTTGACGTACGCCGCCGAAGCGGAAGCCGAAAGCACCGCAAGCAGCCATGCCGGCGCGGCCAACAAGCGCGAGAACGCTCTCACGGTGTCCTTGAACCGGATCAACTGCGCGAAGCCACAAGCCGGGCCGTATTGCCCTGCACCACGACGGTGGTTCCCTTGGCAATCGCCTGGCGTTGCTCGATCGTTCGCATCGAGCCGTCATGCATGCGGATGTGCATCAGATACGCCGTATACCGGACACGGTGCTTTTCGATCGCATTGCCGGCATACGCGCCACCGGCGGCCCCGACCACGGTGGCAGCGGCGCGGCCGTTGCCGTGGCCCACCTGATTGCCAACCAGGCCGCCGACGACGCCCCCGATCGCCATGCCGGGAGTAATCTGCGTGCCCGCAATGCCCTTGGGCTGGCCCTGGCGCTGCACCACAGTGACTGACTGGACCACGCCACAGTTCCTGCACCCCGGCTCCTGCGCCACCACCGATTGGGCTGGCATGA
>JAYUHN010000107.1:0-6241 GCA_043766965.1 Ramlibacter sp.
CTGGTCGCGCTGCCACGCCGCGCGGTAGACCAGCAGTGCGGAACTGTCGATGGTCGTCGCCATCTGGGCCAGCCTGGCTTGCGTCAACTGGAAATCTGCCAGCGTGTGATTGAACATCCTGCGCGTCATGGCGCGCTCCAGGGCTGCCGCCATCGCATGACGCGCGAATCCCAGTGCAGCCGCGGCGACCGAAGTGCGGAACACGTCAAGGGTGCGCATCGCCACCTTGAAGCCTTCCCCGGCGGCCCCGATCCGCTGCGTCAGCGGCACTCGGCAGCCGGTGAAGCGCAGCCGCGCCAGCGGATGCGGCGCGATCACATCGATGCGCTCCGCGATCTGCAGGCCGGGCGTGCCGGCATCGACGATGAACGCCGAAATCCCGCGTGAACCAGGCGCTTCTCCACTGCGCGCGAACACCACGTAGAAATCCGCGATGCCGCCGTTGGAGATCCACGTCTTCTCGCCGTCCAGCACCGCCTCGCCGGCTTCGATGCGCGCGCTGCACTGCATCGCGGCGACGTCCGATCCGGCGTCCGGCTCCGACAACGCGAAGGCGGCAATGGCCTCGCCGCGCGCGACTTTTCCGAGATAACGTTCCTGCTGCGCCGGGGTGCCCTGCAGGCTGATCGCGCCGGAACCAAGGCCTTGCATCGCGAACGCGAAGTCGGCCAGGCCGCTGTGGCGCGCCAGCGTCTCGCGGATCAGGCAAATGGCGCGGGTGTCGATCTGCTGCGAGGCGCCCCACGGCGTGCCGCCGACCGCGTGCCGCAGCCAGCCGGCGCCGCCAAGGGACTTCACGAGCGCACGGCATTGCGCATCGACGTCCGCGCCGTGCGTGCGCGGAATGTTCGCTGCCGCCCAGCGCTCGAGGCGGCGCGCAAGCTCTCGGTGGCGCTCCTCGAAAAAAGGCCACTCCAGATAAGTGTCGTCGGTCATGGAGTTCATTCAGTCGCCTTCGAAGCGCGGTTTGCTCTTGGCGACGAAAGCCTCGTAAGCGCGGGTGAAGTCTTCCGTGAGCATGCAGATCGCCTGGGCCTGGGCCTCCGCCTCGATCGCCTGCTCGATCGTCATCGCCCATTCCTGGTGCAACATGGCTTTGGTGATGCCGTTGGCGAAACTTGGACCGCTCGCCAGGTCGAGGGCCATCGCCTGCGCTTCGGCAAGCACTGCTTCGGGCGCGCAGAGCCGGTTGAAGAAGCCCCAACGTTCGCCCTCCTCGCCACCCAGCGACCGTCCGGTGTAGAGCAACTCGCCGGCGCGGCCCTGGCCCACGATGCGCGGCAGCATCGCGCAGGCGCCCATGTCGCAGCCGGCCAGGCCGACCCGGTTGAACAAAAAGGCTGTCTTGCTGCGGGCCGTGCCCAGGCGCAGATCGGACGCCATGGCGATGATGGCTCCCGCGCCGGCGCAGATGCCGTCGATTGCGGCGATGATCGGCTGCGGACAGACCCGCATGGCCTTGACCAGGTCGCCCGTCATCCGGGTGAAGAGCAGCAGCTGCGGAACTTTCAGGCGCACCAGCGGCCCGATGATTTCGTGCACGTCGCCGCCCGAACAGAAATTGCCGCCCGCGCCGGTCACGACGACAGCCTTGACGTCCGGCGCATGGCGCAGCCGCTCGAACAGGTCGCGCAGTTCGGCGTAGGACTCGAAGGTCAGCGGGTTCTTGCGGTCGGGGCGGTTCAGGGTGATGGTGGCCACACCCTGGCTGACCTGCCAAAGGAAATGCGTGGCCTGGTAGCCCGCCAGCGGCTTCCTGTTGCCCGCGAGCAACCCGGGGTCGACGCGATCGTTGTTCATGCTGTGTCTGCCTTTCTTGCGCCCTCTGCTTCACCCTGGCCCGGTCCCGAAGGGAAGGCGGACAAGGCCGTCGCCATCGCCTTGTCGCGAGCCAGGTTGCGCTCCAGCTGGGTCTTGCCGGCGCGGTACTGCCTGGGCCATTGCACATCGGTGTAGCCGATCTTCGCCGCTTCCAGCAGCGTCCACGACGGCGTCGCCAGATGCGGACGCGCGACCGCGCACAGGTCGGCGCGGCCGGCGGCGACGATGCTGTTGACATGGTCCGCCTCGGAGATCGCGCCGACAGCGATGGTCGGGATGCCGGCCTCGTTGCGAATGCGGTCCGAGAACGGCGTCTGGTACATGCGGCCATACACCGGCGCCTGCTTCTTGCTGACCTGGCCGGACGAGCAGTCGATCATGTCCGCGCCCGCCGCCTTGAACGCGCGGGCAATCTCCACCGCATCGTCGGCCGTGACCCCGCCGTCGACCCAGTCGTGCGCCGAGATCCGCACCGAGATCGGGAGCTGCTGCGGCCACACGGCGCGCATCGCACGGAACACTTCGATCGGATAGCGCAGCCGGTTTTCCAGCGAGCCGCCGTAGTCGTCGGTGCGCTGGTTGGTCAATGGCGAGATGAAGCTGGAAAGCAGGTACCCGTGGGCGCAATGCAATTCGAGCCAATCGAAACCAGCCTCGGCTGCCCACCGGGTCGCGCGCACGAAGTCTTCCCGCACCCGCTCCATGTCCTCGCGGGTCATCGCGCGCGACCACTGGCTGACGCCGTCCAGGTATTGCTGCGGCGACGCCGAGATCAGCGGCCAGTTGCCGGCGTCCAGCGGCAGGTCTTCCCCTTTGTCCCACGGCACACGCGTCGAGCCTTTGGCTCCGGCGTGTCCGAGCTGGAGCGCGATCTTGGCGTCGCTGTGGGCGTGGACGAAATCGACGATGCGCTTCCAGCCACCGGCCTGCCGCTCGTTCCACAGGCCCGGGCAACCCGGCGTGATGCGCGCGTCGGCTGACGGACAGGTCATCTCGGCGACAACCATCCCGGCGCCACCCATGGCGCGCGCCCCCAGGTGGACCAGGTGGTAATCCGCGGGCATGCCATCGACACAGGAGTACTGCGCCATCGGCGACACCACGACGCGATTTTTCAAGGTGACGCCGCGCAGGGTGAACGGCGTGAACATCGGCGGCACGGAATGCTGGAGCGGCCCGCGCCGGATGCCCGCGCGGTTCGCGATCCAGTCCTCGTACTTCTCGACATAGCCCTTGTCGCGCAGCCGCAGGTTCTCGTGGCTGATGCGCTGGCTGCGCGTCAGCAAGGAATAGGCGAACTGCTCCGGCGGCAGGTGGGCATAGCGCGCCACGTTTTCGAACCACTCGGTGGAGTTGCGCGCCGCGTTCTGGATCTTCAGCACCTCGACGCGGCGCACCGCCTGGTACTCCTGCAGCGCCTGGGCCAGGTCATTTTCGCTGCGGCCGATGCAGCGCGTGAGTTCGATCGCATCCTCGAGCGCGAGCTTGGTGCCCGAGCCGATCGAGAAATGAGCCGTATGCGCGGCATCGCCCATCAGGACGACCGGCGTGCGGCCGTGGGCGCCGCCCTGGTGCACCCAGCGCTTGCAGACCACACGCGGGAACCTGATCCACTGCGCCGAGCCGCGCAGGTGCGACGCGTTGGACATCAGTTTCTCGCCGCCGAGGTACTTCGAGAACAGCTTCTCGCAGAAAGCGATCGAGTCTTCCTTCTCCATGGCCTCCAGCCCCGCGTCGCGCCAGACCTGTTCGGGCGCCTCGACGATGAAGGTGGAGGTGTCGGCGTCGAACTGGTACGCATGGGCCTGGAACCAGCCCCATGGCGTCTCCTCCAGGGCGAAGGTGAAGGCGTCGAATTTCCTGCGGGTGCCGAGCCAGACGAAGCGGCACTGGCGCAGGTCGATGTCCGGCTGGAAGGTAGCCGCATGCATTGCCCGGATGCGGCTGTTCAAGCCGTCGCTCGCGATGATCAGATCGGCTGCCGGATAGTCGGCATCGCTCTTGACGTCGGTCTCGAACACCAGCTTCACGCCCAGCGATTCACAGCGTTGCTGCAGGATGTTCAGCAGCCGCTTGCGGCCGATGCCGCAGAATCCGTGACCGCCGGAGCGCACCCGGTGGCCGCGGATGTTGACCTCGATATCGTCCCAGTGGTTGAAAGCCCCGAGGATCTCGCCGGCCGTTTGCGGATCCGCGGCCTGCAGGTTGCCGAGCGTCTGGTCCGAGAACACCACGCCCCAGCCAAAGGTGTCATAGGGCTGGTTGCGCTCGACGACGGTGATGTCGTGCGCGGGGTTCTGCAGCTTCATCAGGAGCGCGAAATACAGCCCCGATGGCCCGCCGCCGATGCAGACGATGTTCATGTGCGCTCCAGTCAGGCCCGCAAATCAGGTCAGTTTAAGCTCGAAGCATCTCGCGGCCGGCCCGGCTCAGGCCGCCCTGGCCACCGCCTCGTGCGCCAACGCCATCACGTCGCGTGGATGCAGGTTTTTCAGCTTGTGGTCGCTCCAGACCTGGCGCCAGCGGCGCGCCCCCGGCAGGCCGTTGCGCAGTCCCAGCATGTGGCGCGCGATGGCGCTCCACGGCGTCCCGTGGGCCTGCGCCTCGCGTGCCATGTACTCCGTCATCCGTTGCTCGACCTGTTCGCGGGTCGCAGCCGGCGCCGTCTGGCCGAAGAAGTCGCCGTCCCACTGCGACAGCCACCAGGGGTTGTGGTACGCCTCGCGCCCGACCATCACCCCGTCGAGGTGTTCCAGCTGCTGCGTGACCTGGCCGCTGGCCGTGATCCCGCCATTGATAGCGAATGCGAACTGCGGGAATTCCTGCTTCAGGCGGTGCACCACCTCGTAACGCAGGGGCGGCACCTCGCGGTTTTCCTTCGGCGAGAGGCCCTTGAGCCAGGCGTTGCGTGCGTGCACCAGGAATGCGGAACAGCCTGCCTCCCCCACGGCGCCGACGAAGTCACGCACGAACCCGTAGCTTTCGGCCTGGTCGATGCCGATGCGGTGCTTCACGGTCACCGGAACGCTCACCGCGTCGACCATCGCCTTGACGCAATCGGCGACGAGTTGCGGCTCCGCCATCAGGCAGGCGCCGAACGAGCCGCGTTGCACACGCTCGCTGGGACAGCCGCAATTGAGGTTGATCTCGTCGTAGCCCCACTGTTGCCCCAGCGTGGCGCACAGGGCAAGATCGGCCGGTTCGCTGCCGCCAAGCTGCAGGGCGACCGGATGTTCCTCCGCATTGAAGTCCAGGTGCCGGGGCCGGTCGCCATGCACCAGCGCGCCGGTCGTGATCATCTCGGTGTAGAGCATGGCTTGCCGGCTCAGCAGGCGATGGAAATAGCGGCAGTGTCGATCGGTCCAGTCCATCATTGGAGCGACACTCAAGCGCCAAGGTGAATGAACACGCGTCACCTGTTGATCGTCAATGGGTTGCCTCAACGACCGCTCTGATCCTGAGCATTCACGAAGAGGCCCGGCTTGCTTCGTAACGTCGTGAAGCGTGCCAAGCCAGGTCGGCAAGAGGCCGTGCTTTTTGTCCTGTCGCAACTGCATCCGCTGACGCGGCATTCCCCTCGCGCGCCCGCTTCGCGATTCCCTGCAAGATGGCAGCCATGCGAAACAGGTTGAACGCCAGGTAGAAGTCCCAGTGTTCTTCGATTCCGTCGATCCCGGTGCGCTCGGCGTACCTGCGCCGGTATTGCGCCTCTTGAGGAATGCCAAGCGCGTCCAGGTCCAAACCTCCGATGCCGCGCCAGAGCGCCGCCGGGATGTGCCAGCTCATGCAGTGGTAGCTGAAGTCCGCGAGCGGATGCCCCAGGGTCGCCAGTTCCCAGTCGATCACCCCAAGAACGCGAGCGCTGCTGCGGTCGAAAACGAGGTTGTCGAGCCGGTAGTCGCCGTGAACGATCGCGGTCCTTTCACCGTCAGGGATGCGCTCCGGCAGCCATTCGATCAGGCGGTCCATGGCGACGATGGACTCGGTGCACGATTCACGGTACTGGCGCGTCCAACGGGCGATCTGGCGGGCGAAATAGTTGCTGGATTTGCCGAAATCCGAAAGGCCCACCGCGGCGGCATCCACGCAGTGCAAGCTGGCCATGACGCGGTTCATCTCGTCGTAAATGGCCGCGCGTTGTTCCGCCGTCATTCCCGGCAAACCCTGGTCCACCAGCACGCGGCCGTCCAGGAACTCCATCAGGTAAAACGGCGCGCCGACGATGGAAACGTCGTCGCAGTATGCATAGACCTCCGGCACCGGCACGTCGCTGTGCCGCAGCGCCGTCATCACCCGGGCTTCACGCTCGATCGCATGCGCCGACGGAAGCAAGTCACCCAGGGGCTTCTGCCGCAAGACGCATTCGCGGTCCGCTCCCGTCACCCGGTAAGTCGGATTGGACTGCCCGCCTGTCAGCCTC
>JAYUHN010000108.1:0-2323 GCA_043766965.1 Ramlibacter sp.
GGCTTGCGCGGGAGCTTCGCGCCCGTCACGCGCGGCGGCAGGCCGGTGTGCTGCGTCAGCATGCGGCCTTTCGCGGGAACGGACGGCTTGAGCGAAACCGGGGCGGCTGTCGAGTTCTTGCGGCGCGCGCTCTGGTAGCCGCCATCGGTCACCGGCTGAAAGGTCGGGATCAGGTGGTGCTTGCCGTTGCCGATCAAATCGGTGCGGCCCATGGCCCTGAGCGCCTCACGCAGCAGCGGCCAGTTGTTGGCATCGTGGTAACGCAGGAAGGCCTTATGAAGGCGACGGCGTCTGTCGCCGCGCACGATGTCGACGCTGTCGTCAATCGTCGCTTCGCGCCGCACCTTGCGCAGCGTGTTGCGCCCGGTGTGGTACATCGCCGTGGCCGTCGCCATCGGGCTCGGATAGAAAGTCTGGACCTGGTCGGCGCGGAATCCGTTTTTCTTCAGCCACAGCGCCAGGTTCATCATGTCCTCGTCGCTGGTGCCTGGATGCGCGGCGATGAAATACGGGACCAGGTACTGCTTCTTGCCGGCCTCGGCCGAATAGCGGTCGAACATCGCCTTGAACTTGTCGTAGCTGCCGATGCCTGGCTTCATCATGCGGGTCAGCGGACCCTGCTCGGTGTGTTCCGGCGCGATCTTGAGGTAACCGCCGACGTGGTGCTGCACCAACTCCTTGACGTACTCGGGCGACTGCACCGCCAGGTCGTAACGCAGCCCGGAGCCGATCAGGATCTTCTTCACGCCCCTCAGTGAGCGGGCGCGCCGGTACATCCTGATCAGCGCGCCGTGGTCGGTGTTCAGGTTCTGGCAGATGCCCGGATAGACGCAGCTGGGCTTGCGGCAGGCGGACTCGATCTCGGGGCTCTTGCAGCCGATGCGGTACATGTTGGCAGTGGGGCCGCCGAGATCGGAGATGACTCCGGTGAAGCCCGGCACCTTGTCCCGGATCTCCTCGATCTCGCGAATGACCGAGTCTTCGCTTCGGCTCTGGATGATGCGGCCCTCGTGTTCGGTGATGGAGCAGAAGGTGCAGCCGCCGAAGCAGCCACGCATGATGTTCACGCTGAACCGGATCATTTCCCAGGCCGGGATTTTGGTGGGTCCGTCGTGGCCGCCATTCCCGTCCGCGTATGCCGGATGCGGACTGCGCGCATACGGCAGGCCGAAAACGTGGTCCATTTCCGCGGTCGTCAGAGGGATTGGCGGCGGCGTCAACCAGACGTCACGATCGCCATGCGCCTGGACCAGGGCCCGCGCGTTACCGGGATTGGTTTCCAGGTGCAGCACGCGATTCGCGTGCGCGTACAGCACCGGATCGCTCCTGACCTGCTCGTAAGACGGAAGCCGGATCACCGTCAGGTCACGCGGCGGCACCCTGAGCTTCTGTTTCAGGGCCGGGTTCGGCACGAACGTCAACGCAACTGACTTGTCATTGCGGGCCTGACCCGCAATCCATGCCTGCGAACCGAGGGCGTCATTTGCCGCCAGCATGGATCCCGGCTCAAGGCCGGGATGACGACCCTCGCGCAAGGAACCCGTCTCCACAGCACGTTGAGCGTCCTCCTTTGAACACGTCGTGCCCTGCGCTTGCGCCTGCTCCGACGTCGTCTGGTACGGGTTGATGTGCTCCTCGACCCGGCCCGGAGCGTCGACCGACGTCGAGTCGACCTGGAACCAGCCCTCTGGCTTGTTGCGCTGGATGAAGGCCGTGCCACGGACGTCAGTGATGTCGCCGATCGACTCCTTGGCCGCCAACCGGTGTGCGATCTCGACGATCGCGCGCTCGGCGTTTCCGTACAGCAGCATGTCGCACTTCGCATCCACCAGGATCGAGCGGCGGACCTTGTCCTGCCAGTAGTCGTAATGTGCGATCCGGCGCAGCGACCCCTCGATTCCGCCCACCACGATCGGCACATCGTTGTACGCCTCCCGGCAACGCTGCGAATACACCAGCGAAGCGCGGTCCGGCCGCTTGCCGCCGGCGTCACCGGGGGTGTACGCATCGTCGCTGCGGATCTTCCGGTCGGCGGTGTAGCGGTTGATCATCGAATCCATGTTGCCGGCGGTGACGCCGAAAAACAGGTTCGGCCGGCCTAGCGCGGCAAATGGCGCGGCGCTGTGCCAATCGGGCTGGGCAATGATGCCGACGCGGAAACCCTGCGCCTCCAGCGTGCGGCCGATCACCGCCATGCCAAAGCTGGGGTGGTCCACATAGGCGTCGCCAGTGACGATGACCACATCGCAGCTGTCCCAGCCCAGTGCATCCATCTCGGCCCGGCTGGTGGGCAGAAACGGCGCCACACCAAAGCGCTTGGCCC
>JAYUHN010000109.1:0-6235 GCA_043766965.1 Ramlibacter sp.
ATCTTGGCGGCATGACTGGTGGCGGCCAGGCTGCCTCCCAGCAAGGCGGCAATCCAGCCCATTGCCGTGCTGTCCGCGCCAAGCGCGCCCGCGGCCAGCGCGGCGCCGGCCGGAATACGGATGACGGTGTGGATGGCGTCCCACATGGTGTCGACAAGCGGAATCTTGTCGGCGAAGAATTCGACGAACAGCATGAAACCACTGGCCGCCAGAACGCCCGGATGCTGCAGGATCTGCAGGCCGTGCGGCAGGTCGATCCAGCCGATGAAGCCGGCGGCGCCGGCAAGGAAAACGGCCGCGTAGAGGCGGATGCCGCTGGCCCAGCCCAGCGCCGCTGCCAGCGCCAGCAATCGCGGCGCGTCGATCAGGTGCTGCAGGCCTTCCATTTCAGCGCGCTTCCCAGACCACTTGGTCGTCCACCGAGTACAGCTGGCATTGGCCCTTGCCATTGCGGTTGCAGTGGTCCAGGGCGCGTTTCAGCGGATCGTCGCCGCCGTCGGTCCAGCCCCATGAGCCGTTGGGCGCAACCGCGAACGCGCGGGGCAGCAGCTTGCCGAGGTACGCCTTGTAGCCAATGCGTCCCGGGTCCCGGACGTGCGGCAGCTTGCTGTCGTCGTCGAGCGGCGCGAAGTCGGTGCGCGGCGGTACCGGGACTGACGAGTGCATTCCAAACTTTGCCATCGCCGGCTGGATTTCGTAGGGCATGCCGATCGCCTGCAGGAAGGCTGTCAACTCGGCTTGCCAGATGGCAACACCGGCCCGCGCGCCGAAGAGGGCATGCGAGTCCGCCTCGAATTTGCCGTAGGCGACGAGGCGGGCCTTGCCGCCTGCCGCGGTGTAGCGGTCGAACATCGCGTGGAAGGTTTCGGGATCGAAAAAGCTGTCGTTGTCGCCGTAGAACCAGAGCGAGGGCAGGCGTGTTTCCTTCGCATAGCCGGCAGCCCCGCCAGCGAGCCCCTGCTTCCAGCCGGGACAATTGTCCTGCCGCAGTCCACCGGCAAAATTGACGAGCCCCTTGACGCCGGGATAGTTTTGCTGCCCGAACGCCAGCGTCGTCCAGCCGCCGTGCGATTGCCCGACGACCAGCAACCGGTCCTTGTCAGCCCAGGCTTGTGTGCCCAGATAGTCGAAAACGGCCTTCACATCTTCCGCCTGCACCCGGCCATTGCTCTCCACATTACAGCCGCCGCCGATGTAGCTGCCGCCGGATTTGGAGAAGCCCTGCCGCATCGGCACCACGACCGCATAGCCTCGCTGCAGGAAATAACGCGCCGCCGTGGCCGGCCGGTAGCGGGCCTGGAAGCGCGGGTCGCCGGGAGCCTTGCCGTGGTTGATCACGACGACCGGAAACGGGCCGTCCCCGTCCGGCTTGTAGACGGTGGTTTCCAGCTCGATCGTGAACATGCCCTGCTTCCTGACCATCTCGAGCGATTCGTTCAGCGCATGGTCGGTTTCCGGCGCCTGCGCAATCGCGGTTCCGGTTGAAAACACAAGCGCCGCCGCCGCTGCCCTGGTCCAGTTCATGGTCTATTGTCGCCTGTCATTCGACCCGTCTGTACGCTGGGCCCGATCGGCCATGCTGTGCCTAGTAGCGCTTTGCCACTTCTTCCAGCATCACCTCAGTGGCGCCACCGCCGATCGCCAGCACCCGCGCATCGCGCCAGAGCCGCTCGATCGCCGATTCGCGCATGTAGCCCATGCCGCCGTGGAACTGCTGGCAGGTCTGCACCACTTCGTTCACCAGTTCACCGGTCAGCGCCTTCAGCATCGACACATCCTGGACGATGTCGTGCCCTTGCGTCACGCGCCAGGCGCAGTGGTACATGAACTGGCGGGCGGCCCGCGTCTTCGCGTCCGCCATCGAGAGCCGCTGGCGGATCGTCTGGTTGCTCCAGAGCGGCGCGCCGAACGCCTGCCGCTGCCGCACGTAGTCGAGCGTCAGCTTCAGGGCCTGCTGGCAGTGGCCGACCGCCATCGCGGCCAGCGCGATGCGCTCGGTCTGAAAGTTCTTCATCACCGAGTAGAAGCCCTTGCCTTCCTCACCCAGCAGATTGGCGGCGGGGATTCGTACGTTGTCGAGGATCAGTTCCGCGGTATCCGACGACAGCCAGCCGGTCTTTTTCAGCGCACGCCCGACGCTGAAGCCCAGCGTGCCCTTCTCGACGATGAACATCGACATGTCGCGCTTGCCGGCCCCGGTCTTCGCGGCGATGAAGTACAGGTTGGCGTGAACGCCGTTGGTGATGAACATCTTGGTGCCGTTCAACACCCAGCCATCACCGTCCCGTTTTGCCGTCGTCCGTATCCCGGCCACGTCGGAGCCCGCGCCCGGCTCGGTGATGCCGACCGCGGTGATGAGTTCGCCCGAGACCACCCGCGCGAGGTATTTTTCTTTTTGCGCGGTGTTGCCTGCATGGTGCAGGTGTGGGCTGGCCATGTCGGTATGGACCAGCACGGTGATGATGAAACCCGCGAAGGTCGATTGCGACAGCGCCTCGGCAAACACCAGGTTGGTCATCGCATCGGCAACGGCGCCGCCGTACTGCTCTTCGTACATCAGCCCGAAAAGCCCGGCTTGCCCCATCCGCCGCAGCACCTCGCGCGGCACACTGCCCGCCTCCTCCCAGGCCATCGCATGGGGCTCGACCTCGCGCGCGATGAATTTCGCGACCTGGTCGCGCAGCAGCTCGTGGTCGGCGTTGTCGTAAATGGATGTGTTGGACATCGGGCAGCCTGTCTACATGCGGAAGACGCCGAACTTCGGCTCGGGGATCGGGGCGTTCATCGACGCCGACAGTCCCAGCGCCAGGATGCGGCGCGTGTCGGCGGGATCGATCACCCCGTCGTCCCAGATCCGGGCGCTGGAGTAATAAGGATGGGACTGGTGCGTGAACTGGTCCAGCAACGGCTGCTTGAATGCGGCTTCTTGTTCCGCGCTCCATGTTCCGCCTTTCGCTTCGATCGCGTCCCGCCGCACCGTGGCCAGCACCGACGACGCCTGCTCGCCGCCCATCACGCAGATGCGCGCGTTGGGCCACATCCAGAGGAAGCGCGGCGAATAGGCACGGCCGCACATGCCGTAGTTGCCGGCCCCGTAGCTGCCGCCGATGATCATGGTGAATTTGGGGACGGTCGCCGTCGCTACCGCCGTCACCAGCTTGGCGCCGTGGCGCGCGATGCCTTCGCTCTCGTATTTGCGTCCGACCATGAAGCCGGTGATGTTCTGCAGGAAGATCAGCGGCACCTTGCGCTGGCAGCACAACTCGATGAAGTGCGCGCCTTTCTGCGCGCTTTCGGAAAACAGGATTCCGTTGTTGGCGATGATGCCGACCGGCATGCCCTCGATGTGGGCGAAGCCGCAGACCAGGGTCGCGCCGAAGCGCTGCTTGAACTCGTGGAACTCGCTGGCGTCGACGATGCGCGCGACGATCTCGCGCACGTCGTAGGGCTTGCGCACATCGGTGGGCACGATGCCGTGCAGTTCCTTCGCATCGAACTTCGGCGGCTGCGGATCGCGCAGCAGCTGCGTCACGCTCTTGCTCCGGTTCAGGCTGGCGACGGCTTTTCGCGCCAGCGCCAGCGCGTGGGCGTCGTTCTGCGCCAGGTGATCGGCCACGCCGGAGAGTCGGGTGTGGACGTCGCCACCGCCCAGGTCTTCGGCGCTCACCACTTCGCCGGTGGCCGCTTTCACCAGCGGCGGGCCACCCAGGAAAATCGTGCCCTGGTTCTTGACGATGATGGTCTCGTCGCTCATCGCCGGAACGTAGGCGCCGCCCGCCGTGCACGATCCCATCACCACAGCGATCTGCGCGATGCCCTGCGCGCTCATGTTGGCCTGGTTGTAGAAGATGCGGCCGAAGTGGTCCCGGTCGGGAAAGACCTCGTCCTGGTTCGGCAGGTTGGCGCCGCCCGAATCGACCAGGTAGATGCACGGCAGGCGGTTCTGCGAAGCGACTTCCTGCGCGCGCAGGTGCTTCTTGACCGTCATCGGATAGTAGGTTCCGCCCTTCACGGTCGCATCGTTGCAGACGATGACGCAGTCGACGCCGCTGACCCGGCCCACACCCGCGATCAGGCCGGCGCCCGGCGCGTCCCCGATGCCATCCTTGTTGAGATACATCGCATGCGCCGCCAGCGGCGCCAGCTCGAGAAACGGCGTGCCGGGATCGAGCAGCATTTGCACCCGGTCGCGCGGCAGCAGCTTGCCGCGCTTGACATGGCGGTCCCTCGAAGCCTCACCGCCACCGGCAGCCGCTTTCTCCAGCTGCACCTGCAGGTCGTCCACCAGCGCGCGCATGGCCTGCGCATTGCCCTGGAAGTCGGCGGAACGGGCGTTGAGTCGGGTTTCAAGAACGGACATGTGTTCCTCTGGCTCCGGTCGTGGTCGCGGTCGTCACGGGCGGCGGGGGGCTCACCACTTGTTGCGCAACTCGCGCAACTTCGTGAATACGTCCTTCGCCTCCGGCTGCGGACCGAAGTCGGGAAATTCCTGCTGCAGCCGCGCGATCACGCCCGGACTGTCCAGCCGCATGAAGGTGTTGATCCTTCTCTCGTCGGCCATCGTGGTCACGACTGACGCGGCGGGATCGTGGCCCGCCACCTTGGCCAGCATGTCCTTCGCCTCTGTGTTGTCCGGCTCGCGGGCCAGTGTGAACTTCAGATTGGTCTCGATGTAGTCGTGGCCCGGATAGACGCGGGTGTCCGCCGGCAGCCTGCCGAGCTGTTCGACGAAGGTGGCGTAGAGCGATCCCACGTTGCCGCCGTTGTGCACATTGCCGGCGCCGGCGTTGAACAACGTGTCGCCCGAAAACAAGGCAGGCTGCTCGGTGTGCGAGAGCAGGCAGATGTGGCACATCGTATGGCCCGGCGTGTCCAGGCATTCGAGCTCCACCCGCTTGCCGACCTTGATCACGTCGCCGGCCTTCACGCCTCGGTCCACGCCCGGAATCATGCCGGCGGCGCGGTGGTGAGCGATCACCTTGGCGCCGGTGGCAGCAACCACAGCCGCGTTGCCGCCGATGTGATCGTGGTGCTCGTGGGTGTTCAGGATCTGCGTGATCCGCCAGCCCTTGACCCTGGCGGTCGCGAGGGTCTTCTCGTGGTCCAGCGGATCGATGGCCAGCGCCTCGCCGGAATCGGGGCAGGCCACCAGGTAGTTGAAATTGCGATATGCGTTGCCGGTCCAGATGCGTTCGACGATCATGCCCATGCTCCTTTGCGGATCATGTTAGCGTGCGCCGGATGAAAGCAGATGAAGATTTCGACGTCATCGTGGTGGGCGCCGGCCTGTCCGGCATCGCGGCGGGCCACTATCTGCAGACGCTCTGCCCGGGTCTGCGCTACACCATTCTCGAGGGCCGCCAGGCCATCGGCGGCACCTGGGACCTGTTCCGTTACCCGGGCGTCCGCTCCGACTCGGACATGTTCACGCTCGGCTACAGCTTCCGGCCCTGGGAGAGTGATGCATCGTTCGCACCGGGGCCCGCCATCCGTGACTATGTCGCCGCGACGGCGCGGGCGGAAGGAATCGACCGGCACATCCGCTTTGGCCGCCGCGTCACCGGTGCCGACTGGGATTCGGGCTCGGCGCGCTGGACCGTGGCCGTCAGCGCCGAGGGCGGGGACGGGCGCCTGTCCTGCCGCTTCCTGTTCTTTTGCAGCGGCTACTACGACTACGCGCGGGCCCACGACCCCCAGTGGCCTGGACGGGACAGCTTCACCGGCCGCATCGTCCATCCGCAGCACTGGCCGCCGGACCTGGACCACGCGGGCCGCCGCGTGGTGATCGTCGGCAGCGGCGCGACCGCGGTCACGCTGGTGCCGGAACTGGCGGCGACGGCCGCGCATGTGACCATGCTGCAGCGCTCTCCCAGCTACGTCGTCGCCCTGCCCGGACGCGACCGCATCGGTGCCGCGCTGCGCCGCGCCCTGCCGAGGGCCGTCGCCTATCGGCTGGTGCGCTGGAAAAACATCCTGCTCACGACCGCCTTCTACCAATATTCGCGCCGTTGGCCGGACCACGCCCGCGCCCTGCTGCAGAAAGCCGCCGGTCGCCTGCTCGGACCGGGCTTCGACATCGAGCGCCACTTTTCACCGGGCTACAAGCCATGGGACCAGCGGCTGTGCATTGCGCCCGACGCCGACCTGTTCCAGGCGCTGCGCTCGGGCAAGGCATCGATCGTCACCGATACGATCGACCGCTTCACGCCGGGCGGCATCCGGCTCGCATCCGGCG
>JAYUHN010000110.1:0-16472 GCA_043766965.1 Ramlibacter sp.
GAATCCCGCCTACCGCCCGATCAGCCTGGGCATCGGCGAGCCAAAGCATCCGACGCCCGAATTCATCAAGCAGGCGCTCAACGCCGCGATGTATGACCCTGCGACCGATTTGACGGCCTACCCGCCGACGGCCGGCACGCCGAAGCTGCGAGAGGCCTTCACCGTCTGGTTGCAAAGGCGCTATGGCATCGCGCTGGACCCGGCGACGCAGGTGCTTCCGGTCAACGGCTCGCGCGAAGCCCTGTTCGCCTTCGCCCAGACCGTGATCGATCGCACGGATCAGGCTGTCGTGGTCTGTCCGAACCCGTTCTATCAAATCTACGAAGGCGCCGCGCTGCTCGGCGGGGCGCAGCCTTACTTCGCCCCCAGCGACCCGGCGCGTAACTTCGCGGTCGACTGGGACAGCGTGCCGGCTGCGATCTGGGCCCGTACCCAGCTGCTGTTCGTCTGCTCTCCCGGCAACCCGACCGGGGCGGTGATGCCGCTGCCTGAGTGGCGCAAACTGTTCGACCTCTCGGACCGTTACGGCTTCGTGATCGGCTCGGACGAGTGCTACAGCGAAATCTACTTCCGCGAGCAAGCGCCGCTGGGCGGGCTGGAAGCAGCGGCCAGGCTTGGACGGGCCGACTTTCGCAACCTTGTGTCCTTCACCAGCCTGTCCAAACGCAGCAACGTTCCGGGCCTGCGCAGCGGGTTCGTGGCCGGCGACGCCCGCCTGATCCGGCAATTCCTGCTTTATCGCACCTACCATGGGAGCGCCATGAGCCCGATCGTTCAGGCCGCGAGCATCGTGGCCTGGGGCGACGAGCAGCACGTGGTTGACAATCGGGCCTTGTACCGGGCCAAGTTCGCCGAGGTGACGCCCCTGCTTGCAGACGTGCTGGACGTGCGCTTGCCAGACGCCGGCTTCTACCTGTGGGCCGGCCTGAAGGCCCACACCGTGGCGGGTGTGACGGAAAGCGACACCGGGTTCGCTCGCGAGCTGCTGTCTCAATACAATGTGACGGTGCTGCCGGGCAGCTACCTGGCCCGGGACAGCGGCGGCGGCAACCCCGGCCGCAACCGCATCCGCATGGCCCTGGTGGCCGGGACGGCAGAGTGCGTGGAAGCCGCGCAACGGATCGTCCAGTTCGTGAAAGACAGATCGAAGTAATTTCCATGACACAACAGCTCCAGCAGACCATCGACGCCGCGTGGGAGAAACGCGCCGACCTCTCGCCAAAATCGGCGCCGAAAGACGTGGCGGACGCCGTTGAACACGTGATCGCCGCCCTGAACAAGGGCGAGCTGCGCGTCGCCACCCGCGAAAGCGTCGGCAAGTGGACGGTGCACCAGTGGATCAAGAAAGCCGTGCTGCTGTCGTTCCGGTTGAAGGAGAACGAGGTGATCCGGGCCGGTGAACTGGGGTTCTACGACAAGGTGCAGACCAAGTTCGCCCACCTGTCCGCCGGGGACATGGCGGCCACCGGCGTGCGCGTGGTTCCGCCCGCGGTGGCGCGCCGTGGCAGCTTCATTGCGCGGGGTGCGATCCTGATGCCGAGTTTCGTAAACATCGGCGCTTACGTCGACGAAGGCACGATGGTCGACACCTGGGCCACGGTCGGCAGCTGCGCGCAGGTCGGCAAGAATGTCCACCTGTCCGGCGGCGTGGGCCTGGGCGGCGTGCTCGAACCGTTGCAGGCCAATCCGACGATCATCGAGGACAACTGCTTCATCGGCGCCCGCTCCGAGGTGGTCGAAGGCGTGATCGTCGAAGAGAATTCGGTGATTTCGATGGGCGTGTATCTGGGGCAGAGCACCCCGATCTACGACCGTGCCACCGGTGAAGTGAGCTACGGCCGCATTCCCTCGGGCTCGGTCGTGATCTCCGGCAGCCTTCCCAAGGACGGCGGCAAGTACAGCCTGTACGCGGCCATCATCGTCAAGCGGGTCGATGCGCAGACCCGCGCCAAGACTTCTCTCAACGACTTGCTGCGTCCTTGAATCGGATACCGGACGCAGAGGACGTAGAAATCACGCAGAGGACGCAAAAAAGCCATATGAAAATATTCTCCGTCGTCTTGTGCGACATCTGCGCAACCTTTGCGTCCTCTGCGTCCGGCCGTCCGAATCTGGTCTTCAGGAGCGGATCATGAGCACCATGGAGCGGATCCTGCGGCTGATGGGCGACAAGGGCGCATCGGACGTCTACCTGTCGGCGCACGCTCCGGCCATGATCAAGATCAACGGCCAGTGCCTGCCGATCAACGCCCAGCTGCTGCCCGCGGACGCTCCCAAGGCGCTGCTGGCCGAAGTGCTCCCGGCCAAGCGCATCCAGGAACTGGAAGAGACCGGCGAGCTGAACATGGCGCAGGCCATCGAGGGCGTGGGCAACTTCCGCTTTTCGGCGATGCGCCAGCGCGGCACCTATGCCGCTGTGATCCGCTTCATCACCACCGACATCCCGGCGCTGGCGTCGCTGTCGGTCCCGATGATCCTGGGCGAGCTGATCATGGACAAGCGCGGGCTCTTGCTGATGGTCGGCGCGACCGGCGCCGGCAAGAGCACCACGCTGGCGTCGATGATGGACTACCGCAACGAGAAGGCCACCGGCCACATCCTCACCATCGAAGACCCGGTGGAGTTCCTGTTCAAGAACAAGAAGTCGGTCGTGAACCAGCGCGAGGTCGGCACCGACACCCAGTCGATGGCGACCGCCCTGAAAAACGCGCTGCGGCAGGCGCCCGACGTGATCCTGGTGGGCGAAATCCGGGACCGCGAAACCATGTCGGCCGCGATTGCCTATGCCCAGTCCGGCCACCTGTGTCTCGCGACCATGCATGCGAACAACAGCTACCAGGCGCTCAATCGCGTGCTGAGTTTCTATCCGGTGGAGGTTCGCCCCACCATGCTGGGCGACCTGGCGGCCGCTCTGAAGGCCATCGTGTCGCAGCGCCTGCTGCGCACCATCACCGGGACCCGCGTGCCCGCGGTGGAAGTGATGCTCAACACCAAGCTGATCGCCGAACTGATTGAAAAGGGTGACTTTTCCGGTGTCAAGGAGGCGATGGAGAAGTCGATGGCGGAAGGCTCGCAGACCTTCGAGCAGGACATCGCGCGTCTGATCGTCGATGGCACCGTGGAGAAGAAGGAAGGCCTGATGTACGCCGATTCGCCGACCAACCTGCAATGGCGACTGCAGAACGACTTCGCCGGCAAGAATGCGCATTTCACCGAGGAAGGCGCCAGCGAGGAAGACATGTCCGAAGAAGCGTCGTTCACCGAGATCACGCTGGACGTGAAACACTGAATACCTGGGTACACCAGCTGTGCCCCTGGTCTGTCCCGTCATCGATCCCCCATGTCCCGCGCACTCCATCTCACCGAAGAACTGATCTCCCGGCCTTCCCTCACTCCGGACGACCAGGGCTGCCAGCGCATCCTGGCGCGGCATCTGGAACCGCTCGGGTTCGCGTGTGAAACGATCGAGAGCGGTCCGCAAGACTGTCGGGTCACCAACCTGTGGGCCAGGCGGCCGGGTTCAGCATCCGGCACTGCCGCTGGCAAGACGATCGTCTTCGCGGGCCACACCGACGTGGTGCCCACCGGGCCGCTGGAGCAATGGAGCAGCAATCCGTTCACGCCCTCGCACCGGGACGGCAAGCTGTTCGGCCGGGGCGCGGCGGACATGAAGACGTCGATCGCGGCCTTCGTCGTGGCCGCGGAGGAATTCCTGAAGCACCAGCCCGCGCCGAAGCTCTCGATCGCTCTCCTGATCACCAGCGATGAGGAAGGCCCCAGCGTCGACGGCACCGTGGTGGTGTGCGAGCAGCTGAAGGCGCGCGGCGAGAGGCTGGATTACTGCATCGTCGGCGAGCCCACATCCGTGACCCGGCTTGGCGACATGATCAAGAATGGCCGCCGCGGCAGCCTGAGCGGCAAGCTCACCGTCAAGGGCGTGCAAGGCCACATCGCCTATCCGCAGCTGGCCAGGAACCCGATCCACATGGCGATTCCGGCGCTGGCCGAACTCGCGACGATACGCTGGGACGACGGCAACGATTTTTTTCAGCCAACAAGCTGGCAGGTGAGCAACGTCCACGCCGGCACCGGCGCGGGCAACGTCATCCCCGGCGCACTGGTGGCCGACTTCAATTTCCGCTACTCGACCGAGTCGACGGCCGGGGACCTGCAGCAGCGCGTGGCGCAAGTGCTGCGGCGCCACGCGCTGGACTTCGAACTGAAGTGGGTAGTCGGCGGGCTGCCCTTCCTCACCGCGCCCGCTGAACTGGTCGGCGCGATGCAGCAGGCGATCCGCGCGGAAACCGGAGTAACGACCGAGCTCTCCACCACGGGTGGCACCAGCGATGGCCGCTTCATCTCGCGCATCTGTCCGCAGGTGCTCGAGTTCGGCCCGGTCAACGCCAGCATCCACAAGATCGACGAGCACGTGGCCGTGGCGGACATCGAACCGCTGAAGAACATCTACCGGCGTGTCCTGGAGTTGCTGAACGCCCAGGCCTGAAAGAGGACATCTGAACGCGAAAAACGCGAAGGTCTCGCGAAGGGCGCGAATGGATTCAATTCATTATTCGATTTTTTCGCGACTTTCGCGACCTTCGCGCACGGATGTTCATTTCCTTTCCATGACCGTAATAGAACTCATCAACCAGAGCGCCGCGCGTCTCGGCGATGCCGGCGTGGCGTTCGGCCACGGCACCGCCAATGCGTTCGACGAATCGGCCTGGCTGGTGCTCTGGAAGCTTGGTTTCCCGCTGGACCGGATCGACGATTACGCCGACCGGATCGTCACGCCCGAGCAGCAGGCGAGGGTCGAAGCGCTGATCGCCGAACGCATCGCGAGCCGCAAGCCGGCGGCCTACCTGACCAGGGAAGCATGGCTGCAGGGCGTCGCCTTCTACATCGACGAGCGCGCCATCGTGCCGCGCAGCCTCATCGCCGAGATCATCGACAACGGCGACATCGACTACTGGCTGGGTGAACACACCCGCGGCGTGCTCGACCTGTGCACCGGCAACGGCAGCCTGGCCGTGTTGGCGGCGCTGTGCTGGCCCGACGTGAGCGTGGCGGCGGCGGACATTTCCCCGAAAGCACTCGAAATCGCGCGCATCAACGTCGACAGGCATGCGCTGGCCGATCGCATCGCCCTCATGCACTCCGACGGGCTGGCCGACGTGCATGGCAGGTACGACCTGATCCTGTGCAATCCCCCTTACGTCAACGCGCAAAGCATGGCGGAGCTGCCGGCCGAATACCGGGCGGAGCCGGCGCTGGCCCTGGCCGGCGGTGTCGACGGGATGGACTTCATCCGCCGGCTGCTGTCCGACGCCCCTTCACACATGCGGGAACATGCGGTGCTGGTGCTGGAAATCGGCAACGAGCGGCCGCACTTCGACGCTGCCTTTCCGCGCCTGCCGGCGGTGTGGCTGGAAACCAGTGCGGGAGACGACCAGGTGCTGCTGCTCACGCGCGAAGCCCTTCTCACCTGTCATCCCGGCCTCGCGCCGGGATCCATGGATGCCCCCGGATCAAGTCCGGGGCAGGCTCGGTCAGGCCCGGCATGACAGCCAATCTGGATACTAGGCTTTTCTCCGGGACGACAGTCAATTGATCACTCTCAAGAACGTCACCCTGCGGCGTAGCGCCAAGGTCCTGCTCGACAAGGTCTCGGTGACCCTCAACCCCGGCGAAAAGGTCGGTCTTATCGGGCGCAACGGGGCCGGTAAGTCGACGCTGTTCGGCCTGTTCAACGGCAGCCTGCACGAGGACAGTGGCGATTTCTCGCTGCCGGCGCAATGGCAGCTGGCACAGGTCGAACAGAACATGCCCGAGACCGAGGAATCGGCCACCGATTTCGTGCTGGGCGGCGACACACGACTGGCCGCCCTGCGCGCGGTGCTGGCGCTGGCCGAGGAGGCGCACGACGCGGATATGGACGATGCCGCACGCGGGATGGCCATTGCCCATGCCCACTCCGACCTGGCGGACGCCGGCGAGCATGACGCGGTGCCGCGGGCGCAGGCGCTGATTCTCGGGCTTGGGTTCAAGACCGACGAGCTGGACAGCCCGGTCAACAGTTTCTCGGGAGGCTGGCGCATGCGGCTGCAGCTGGCGCGGGCGCTGATGTGCCCGTCGGACCTGCTGTTGATGGACGAGCCCACCAACCACCTGGACCTGGACGCGCTGGTCTGGCTGGAAGCCTGGCTCAAGCGCTACCCCGGGACCTTGATCGTGATCAGCCACGACCGTGAATTCCTCGACGCGGTGACCGACGTGACGCTGCACATCGACAACCAGCAGCTGACGCGCTACGGCGGCAACTACAGCGCGTTCGAGACGCTGCGGTCGCAGCAGCTCGAGTTGCAGCAGTCGGCTTTTTCTAAGCAGCAGGACAAGATCGCCCACCTGCAGAAATTCATCGACCGCTTCAAGGCCAAGGCGAGCAAGGCCAAGCAGGCGCAAAGCCGGGTCAAAGCCCTGGAGCGGATGGAAAAGATCGCACCGGTGCTGGCCGATGCCGACTTCACCTTCGAATTCAAGGAGCCGGCCAATTTGCCGAACCCGATGCTGGCGATCAGCGACGGAACGTTCGGCTACACCGTCGAGGGCGGCAAGAAAACGATCGTGCGGGGTGTCAACCGCTCGGTGCTCGCGGGCCAGCGCATCGGCATCCTGGGCGCCAATGGACAGGGCAAGTCGACGCTGGTCAAGACCATCGCCGGAGACATCCCCCTGCTGGCGGGTCACGTCACCCAGGGCAAGGGGCTGTCGATCGGCTACTTCGCGCAGCAGGAACTCGACGTGCTGCGCCCGGCCGACAATCCGCTGGAGCACATGACACGGCTGGCGCGCGAGGCCGGTCCGCCGGCGCGCGAGCAGGAGATCCGCAATTTCCTGGGGACGTTCAACTTCAGCGGCGACATGGTGCGGCAAACCGTGGGCACCATGAGCGGCGGCGAGAAGGCGCGACTGGTGCTGTCGATGATGGTCTGGCAGCGCCCCAACCTGCTGCTGATGGACGAGCCGACCAACCACCTGGACCTCGCGACGCGCGAGGCCCTGTCGATGGCGCTCAACGAATTCGAAGGCACCGTGATGCTGGTCAGCCACGACCGGCACCTGCTGCGCGCGGTGTGCGACGAATTCTGGCTGGTCGGGCGTGGCGTGATCGCGCCATTCGACGGCGACCTCGACGACTACCAGCGCTACCTGCTGGACGAAGCAAAACGGCTGCGCGAACAGGCCAAGCTCGATCGCAGCGCGGCGCTGGTCCAGCCGGTGGTCACCATCGAGCCGCGCAAGCACGACGCGCAGCAGCGCCAGCAGATTTCGGCCAGGCTCAAGGCCCTGCGCAAGGAACTGGAACAGGCCGACCAGCGGATGGCCAGGCTGTCAGCGGAGAAAGCTGTGCTGGAACAACGTCTGTCCACACGCCTCACTGCCACCGACATGGCGGAAGGCGGGAAGCGCCTGAAGTCGATCAACGACGAGCTTTCCGGGCTGGAAGAACGCTGGCTGGCGCTGTCGGGAGACATCGAATCGATTGAAACAACGGTTTGATCCGAGGTGAGGTAAGGTGCGGCGATGCCCTCCTCGCTGCAACTGTCCGAATTCAATCCGGCCCTGTCCGAACGCGTGCGCTATTGCCGTCGACTGTTGAATCGCCGCGCGTTGGTCGCCGCTGCCGCCAGCGCCGTCCCGGTGCCGGGGCTCGACTGGGCCGTCGATGCCGCACTGCTGTCGAAGCTGGTTCCGGAAATCAACCACCAGTTCGGGCTCACGCCCGAGCAACTGGACCTGTTGCCGCACCACAAGCGCGAACAGGTGCAGAAAGCCGTGGGCGCCATCGGTTCGATGCTGATCGGAAAGTTCATCACCCGCGACCTGGTCCTGCGCGCGGCCCGGGCCGTCGGTCTGCGGCTGGTCGCGGCGCAAGCGGTCCGCTATGTTCCGCTGGCCGGCCAGCTGGTGTCGGCGCTGGTGGGGTACACAGCGATCCGTTACCTCGGCGAAGAGCACATCAAGGATTGCATTCGTGTGCTGCAGACGGCGCAGCTTGCGCTGCCCGCGCCGACCACACGCGCTTGAAGCCGCTCGCGCCCGAGCCTTCGCCAGCGCCTGCATGATCGTGGCGGTGTTTCGTTCCCTGACCTTGTCATCGGTCACCCAGCCCCTGAGCCGACCGGTGCCGGGCGAGATGCCCGAGGCTTACCTCGATGGCGCCGGCCGTGCCAGGTCGGCACGCCGCGCTGCCTGGCGCCGCCTCGCCTTTCTCATGTCGGGACAGGACAGCTTCAAACTGGATCGAATCCCGGCGGGCGCCGGGCGTGTCCTGTGGATCTACTTCGGCGAGGACCAGATCGGGGATGCCCTGATGGACCTCGCGCCCCGCAGTCTGCTGGCGGAAACGGGGATCAAAGCCGATCTGTGGACCACGTCCACGCTGGCTGCGCTGTTCGATGGCGACCCGTGGTTCCAGCGGGTGGGCAGCGAAGCAACCGACTTTGTGGGGGTGCAATACGACTGCGCCATCGTCCTCAGCAACAAGCGCCGTCCGCTGGCGCAGAAGATGCGTCACTTCCGGACGATGCCCTGGGTGTCACTCCATGAGTCGTTCACCGGACCGAATTTTCATCGCGGTGCGTTAGCGGCGCAGCGGCTGGCGGACTTGCTGGGATTGCCGGTCGGCGACACCGAACTGCAACGGCATGCTCGCCAAAAGCTGCGTCCCCTGCAAACGCAAGACCGACTGCAGGTCGCAGGAACCGGTATTGCCCTGGTTGTCGGAGGCGTTCGAAGCGACCGCGTCTACGGCCACTGGTCCGCTGTCATCCGGGAGCTGGTTGCAGCGGGACAGAAGCAGTTCGCATTGGTGGGCAGCGCCAATGGCATGGACGAAGCAAGCAGGCTCGTCGCCACGGCATCACAGGAGGCGCGCATCGACGACCTGACAGGCCGTCTCAGCCTGTCCGGAACGCGGGCGGCGATCGACGCTTGCGCAGTGGTCGCCTGCCCGGACGGCGGGCTGATGCACCTGGCGCTCACGACCCGAGCCAAGCTTGTGCCGCTGTTCTCGGCCCAGATTGCCCCTGCGTGGCGCCTGCCGGCGACCATGACCAACGCGCTACAGGCACCTGCCAATGGCGTGCAGGGAATACCGTCCCCGAACGTGACACGGGCCATCCTCGCAGCTTTATCCAGCGCCGGACGCTGATCGCGTCCGGCAGAGAGCAAAATTTACTGCTTCGGCTCGACAGCCGTCTGGTTGCTGCGCTGGGCAAGCTTGTCGGCCTTGTTGGCACGGTGGCGGCCGATCGCGCAGCCTGCGGCCGCTCCGATCACGCCGTGGTGGCCGACAAAGTGACCACCGACCCCGCCGACGGCGGCGCCCTTCAGGCAGCCTTTGGCGCTGGCTGGCGCGGACACGGCCATCAGGGCGGCAAACAGGGAAACGAGTGCGATCTGGGCTTTCATGACATCTCCATAAGAGGGTGTTGTTGACCAGTCGAATGTGGCTTCACGGTGCCTCGCTCCCCGTAAGACGAAGCAGGACTGAACTGTAGGAACCCGGATGTTTCGACCTGAAAAGCCACTGCCAGGAGGCCAGTGGTCTATCGCTTGGCGACGCCTTCATCTGCGCGTTTCTGGTCCTCGTCTCTCCAGGTTGACAGCAATCCGCTGACGCTCTCAGCATCCCATCGCGCATGTTGGGAGGACAAGGCACTTTCGGCTGGAACATCAAGACGCGGCTCTGGCCGGGGCGCACGTCGCGTCCGTAGCGAAAACCAGTGTTTGATGCCTTGAAGAAAGGTGATCTGCATTCGTGCCCTGGGCAAAAAACCGAAAGGACGCCTACGCAAGTGGGCGTCCATTGGCTCTTATCCTACACGGACGTAGGACAACGCGCTCGAGGGTTTTTGCTCAAACGAAGTCGACCCTGCTCGACCTTCAACGATCCATCAACATAGTTGCTTCCTATGGACAAGGTGAGAAAAAAGTATCGTGCGAGATGTCCGGTCCTGGCCGGTCCAACCATAGAATTCGCGCGGTGCCTTCCTGTAGAGCACCCCCTTTCCTCAACGCCGGAGAATCCATGACCCTCGAATCGACCCTGTCCCGTGCCGTCCCGGGCGCCAAATCCATCGTGCCGGCGCTGCTGGCGGCTGTGCTCGGCTCGAGTGCCGGCCTGACCCTCGCCGCCCCTGACGCTGCCGGCGCCAAGCCGCTGCCGGTTGCGCTGGTCGATACGTTCAACAAGCTGTCGGGCGGCCCGCACGCCGGATTCCGCGCCAACCATGCCAAGGGTGTCGTGGTCGAAGGCGAATTCACGCCTTCGGCGCAGGCCGCCTCGTTGTCGAAGGCGCCTCATTTCACCGCCGCCGTGCCTGTGGTCGTGCGCTTTTCCAACGGGACGGGCGTGCCCACGATGGCAGATGCCGACCCCAACGGCAGCCCGCACGGCATCGCCATCCGCTTCCTGTTGCCGAACAGCGTAACCACCGACATCGTGAGCATTTCGGCCGACCGGTTCCCGGTTGCGACGCCTGAAGAGTTCCTGGCCCTGCTGGACGCGATCACGCAAAGCGGTCCCACCGCGGCCAAGCCGACGCCGATCGAGCAGTTCCTGGGCAGCCATCCGGCCGCGCTCAAGTGGGTCACCACCCCGCGTCCGGCACCCGACAGCTTCGCGACGCTGGCGTTCTATGGAATCAACGCCTTCAAGTTCACCAATGCCGCCGGCGTCACCCAGTACGCCCGCTACCAGATCCTGCCGGTGGCTGGCGAGCACGCGCTGAGCGAGGCGGACACCGCCAAGGCCGGCCCCGACTACCTGATGGACGAATTGCAGGCGCGGGTGGCGAAGGCGCCGGTGCAGTACCGCCTGCTGGCCCAAGTGGCCCGGGACGGTGACGTGGTCAACGATGCCACCGTCGCCTGGCCGGCCGACCGCAAGCTCGTGGATTTGGGAACCCTGACGCTGAACAAGCCAGTCAAGGAACAGTCGGCGCCGAACAAGACTCTGCTGTTCAATCCGGTGGCACTGCCGGCCGGCATCGAGCCGTCGGACGATCCGATCCTGCTCGCGCGCTTTCCGGCCTATGCCGTCAGCTTCGGCCAGCGCGTCAAGTAATCAGGCTGCTGCAAATCAAGGGGGTCCGATAGCGATGTCGGGCCCCCTTTTTTTGCGCCGGGCAAGCCAGCAAAATAAAGCGGACAGTTCGCTCCGGTCTCGATAGCAAAGTCACCGTGATCGAACCGTTCGACGAAGGACGATTCAATCGTAATCACCACGGATTTCGGCGAGCGCCTTGGAAACCATGAAGGAGCAGGAAAGAAGTCGCCAGTTGTCCCAGCCTGCGCGCGACGGGCCTTCCTCCTGAAAAGCAGGCCATCAGATGACAGGCGGAATCACCCGAAGGCGCCTGTGGATAGCCACAGCCGCAACGATAGATGTTTTTCAGAGCTCGCCGTAACTGTGCAAACCTGACAAGAACATGTTCACTCCGAGAAAGGCAAACGTCGTGACAGCCAGGCCGACCAGCGCCCACCAGGCCGTGATGTTTCCGCGCAGGCCCCTCATCATGCGCATGTGCAGCCAGGCCGCGTAGTTCAGCCAGACGATCAGCGCCCAGGTTTCCTTTGGGTCCCAGCTCCAGTAGCCGCCCCATGCCTCCGCAGCCCATAGCGCGCCCATCACGGTCGCGATCGTGAAGAATGCGAAGCCGACGGCGATCGACTTGTACATCACCTCGTCCAGCACCTCCAGCGAGGGCAGCCGCTCGGCGATGCGCCGGCGGGCGAGCAGGATGCCGGCGACGATGAGGGCGGAGATGCCGAAGTACACCACCCAGAAGCTGCTGCTGCTTTGGACCGTCTTGCGGAACACCATCGGCAGCACGCACAGCAGGACACCGAGCAGCCAGAGCGGCGCAAGCCGGTGCCAGCGCGTCTCGCTGGAGTGCTGCTTTACCAGATAGGCGAAGCCGACCATCGCAGCCAGCGAGAAAGTGCCGTAGCCGACGAAGTTGGCTGGAACGTGCAGCTTCATCCACCAGCTCTTGAGCGCCGGCACCAGCGGCTGGATCTCGTGCGCCTCCCGCGCCACCGAATACCAGACCAGAAAGCCAACCGCGGCGGTGACCACGAGCATCACAAAGGCGCCGATCGCCCGCGTGCCGTACTGCTGTTCGAAGTACAGGTAGAACGCCGTGGTCATCCAGCAGAACAGGACGAATACCTCGTACAGGTTACTCACCGGGATGTGCCCGATATCCGCCCCGAGCAGGTAGCTCTCGTACCAGCGCATCAAGGTGCCGATCAGCGCCATGCCGATCGCCGCCCATGCCATTTTCGAGCCAAGGCCTTGCATCGTCTCAGACTGGCCGCCGGCGAACATGCCGATCCAGTAGAAGGCGGTGCTCATGACCAGCAGCACGCTCATCCACAAGATGGAGGACTGGCTGGACAGGAAGTACTTCAGCCAGAAGACGGTGTCAGCGCGCGCCAATTCGCCTTGGTATGAGACGATGCCCAGCAGCGCGAACACGGACACGAGCAGCATCAGCACGCGCAGCGGGCGCCAGAACCAGCCCAGCCAGATGCCGGCCGGAACGGCAGCGAACAGGATGCCTTTCTCGTACACGTCCATGTACTGCGCGTATTGTGCGAGCGCATACATGCCGCCGGCCATGACCGCAATCGCGAACAGCCAGTCCATGGGGCTGCGCTTTCCACGGAAGCTCGCGTGGAGGGTAATCCCATTGACTGGTGTGGTGGAGGTGGCTGTGTTCATGTCGGTTCCAAAAAGAGCGTATCCCTGAGCTGCTGGAATTCACGGTCTGCGTCCAGCAGCTTGCGGTTGCTGGAAAGCGCCATGCGCGCCTGCGTCCCCGCGTCACCAGGGGCAAGCAAAACCCATACCCGGCGCTCCCGCAGGTACAGCATTGCAAAGACGCCCAGGACCAGAAGAGCGCATCCCAGATAGACGATGTAGTGTCCGGGGGAACGGGTGACCTGGAAGACGCTGGCCTGCACCTGCTTGAATTCGTTCAGTTCGAAGGCCATGGGCGCCGGGTATGAGAAGGCATCGCTCAGCGCCAGCACGGCGTGGGTTACGAACGCCTGGGAGCGGTCATCGCGCGGCAACGGGCTCAGGCCGCTCCGGGCACGGCTCTCCTGCGACAGCTCGAACAGTGCTCCGTTCAGGATCGGCACCAGCGCTTCACTGGCGCGCATTCGCTGCGCCACCGGCACGTTCCTCTCCACGAAGTCCGAGACCGCCTGCAGTCCGCCAGCCGCCTTTCCCCCCGTGGCCTCCGCTCCAGCGAAGAGCGCAAGCACGCGCGCGGTGGAGGCGGCCAGTCGCTCTGAGAGCTGAGGGTTGGACGCGTCGCCGCCGGCATCGCGCGCATAGTTCCGCACGGCCGCCTCCCGCATCACGGGGTCGCTCAGCGCGGAACGCAGCTGCAGGAACCCATCCATCGTCCCATTCTCGTCCGCCGGCACTCGCAGGTATCGGAACGGTGCTCCGGGTTGATCACGCACTCCAAGCAGGAACACCGGCACGCCCTCACCCAGGTCCATCGGCAACATGTAGTTGTGGAATTCGCGCGCCTGCCCTGCACCGTCGCGCAGCTTGTACGTGATGCTCGGGCCAACGTTGCGGAGCGCCTTCTTGCCGCCGGCCTTGTTCGCGGCTCCAAGGCGCGCCTCTATGGACTCGCGCAGGTCCACCCGCCGCGGATCGCCGCCGCTCGCACTGCTGATCCCTATGTTCTCCACGTTCATGACCCGCAGCCCCGTGTACTCGAGGGTCAGCTTGTCGGCGCCGGCGCTGTTGCCGCGCGACAGCTCTGTGGAGCCTCCGATCGTGCCCTGCACCTGGAAGCTGCGGCCGCCGCCGTTCATCGGGACGGAGCGCACCTGCACGCTGGAGCCGCCGTCGTCAAAGCTGGATTGGTAGATGTCGATGCCCCGATGCCGCGCCGGGTGGTTCACTTCGACCCGGGCCGGAATCGCCTCGCCGGTCTCGTGATCGTGGATCACGATGTCGCTAGCGAACAGCTTGGGCATGCCGGTCGAGTAGTGTTCGATCACGAATTTCTTCAGCTCGATCGAGAACGGCAGTTCCTGGAGCAGGATGCCGTCCGACTGGTTCAGGACGGCGACACCCGCCTGCGTCCCCTCCACGACCAGCAGGTTGCCACGGAAGACGGGATTGCCCGGCGGCAGCCGGTGCCGCGCCGGTATCTCCGGCATCATGCGGCCACCAGCATAGGGGTGCTTCCCCCCGAGCCACATCTGCGACCGTACGACCAGGTCGCCATCGAGCAGCCCACCGAGGCACACCAGCACGATGGCGCTGTGCGCGCACAGGTAGCCGACCTTGTTCAGGTGCCCTCTCTTGGCCGCGACCATCCAGCCAGTGCCGCGATCCTGCAACCGCACTTTCCAGCCGGCGCGCGCCAGGGCTTGGCCGATACGCTGCGCCTCTGCCTGCGGACTGCCTGCCAGCCTCGCCTGCGCACAGTGCGGGAAGCCGAGCAGGCTGCTTTCCCGGATGTTTTCCTTGTAGGTGTTCAGGTCGGAGAGGATTCTGGGCGCATTGCGCGCAATGCACAGGGACGTGCTGGTCACCAGGAAAGCGAGGATGAGCAGGAACCACCACGCGCTGTAGACCGAGTTCAGCTGGATCGCCACGAACAGCTGCGACCAGAAAGGCCCGAACTGGTTGACGTAATTGGGGATGGGTTCACCCTGCTTCAGAACCGTGCCGATCACAGACGCGATGCAGATCAGCGTCAATAATGAAATGGCGAAACGCATGGACGACAGCAGATCCACTCCCGCCCGCAGTCGTTGGGACGCAGTTTGACGCGGGGCATGGACGGTGGCGGCGAGCATCGGTTCCTGCCGTTCAGGGATGTGCGATCACGACCAGCGTCGGGGCCCGCCGCAACACGCACTCGAAGCACTGGCGCAACGTGGCGGCGTCGAGGGCGGAGAAGCTCTCGTCCAGGATCGTCAGCGGCGCGTTCTGCAGCAGCGCCCGTGCCAGGAACACACGGCTGCGCTCGCCGTGCGACAGTTGCCAGCCGGTCTCACCCACTGTCTGACCCACTCCGGCGGGCATGCGTTCCAGCAAAGGCGCCAAGCCCAGCTCGGCGCAAACGGACGTGGCCTCTTGCAGGTCATCCGCGCTCGCCGGCCAGCCACGGCCCATCAGCAGGTTGAACGCGAGCGTGCCGGTGAAGATGTGGTTTTCGTGGAACTGTGGCGCTTGCGCGGCAAGCCGGTGCCACTGCTCTCCCAGCGTCGGGCGATCGAGCCCGTGCAGCAACAGGGAGCCCGACATCGGCTGCCGCAGCCCGGCGAGCAGGGCCGCCAGCGTCGACTTCCCGCCGCCGGAGGGGCCTTGCACCAGCACGCGTTCGCCGCGCGCGATCGCGAGATCGAAGCGCTCCAGGGCCGGCTGGGACGCTTGTGGATATCGAAAGGAAAGATTGCGCCCATCCAGCAAAAGCGTGGCAGGCTGCTCGCTTCCGGATTCGGCCGGCGCGGGTGTCGCCGCGATAGCCTCAGCGGTCAGGAAGGGCTGCGCGCCCTCCGCGGGCTCGCCAGCCACAAGGAAGCCCGACACTTGCCGCCATGCGACCAGTGCGCGGGCCAGTGAGGACAACCCGCTGGCAATGCTCGTCAAAGCGCGGCTGGCCAGCAGCATGCCGCCAAGAGCGATCGCCACGTCCACCGGGCCGGCCGTGCCGGCCACGAAACCGGGGGCGATGCCGGCCAGTGCCACCAGCATCCAGCCGCGCGGCATCACGCCTACGACTGGCAGCACCGACCGGTCCATCGCGGCCGAGGTGTGCAGGTACTTCGCCAGTTTGTCGTCTTCCTCGTGCGCGCGCCGCCGCGGCTGCTCCTGCGCCAAGCGCGTGCGATGGCCGGCCATGCGCTCCACCAGGTCGTGGGTCATGCGCAGGCGTTCGCCGGTCCAGCGCCGCAGGCACCCCAGGTACCGCGCGCTGAACGCCAGTGTGGCCAGCACCCATGCAGCCATCAGTGCCACGTGCAGCGCCCCGCCTGCACCGGCCAACAGCACGGTGCCGGCGAAGAGCAACTCCAGCAGGGCCACCAGCACCCCAAAGCCACCATTAAGGGCCAGGGACTCCAGCGCCTGCGATTCGAGCACCCGCCCCAGCCATTCGCCCGCCCCATGCCGGCGGACCGCGTCGAGGTCACTGCGCAGCGCGCCTGCCAGCAGCCTCGCCTTGAGGATGCGGCCTGCATCGAGGGCGAAACGGGCATCGAGCCAGCCCGCGAGCCATTGCAGCGGAACCAGCGACACCACCAGCAGCAGCCATGCCGACAGCCAGCCGCCCTCCACCCGCCCGTGCAGCGTGCCCTGGCCTATCAGGCGCCACGCCAGCAGTTCCAAGGCAAAGTAAAGCGCGAACGCAAGCACGATCGGC
>JAYUHN010000111.1:0-16459 GCA_043766965.1 Ramlibacter sp.
GGGAACAACGTCAGGTCCCGGTTTGGCGCGATGTTCCAGTAATAAGGCAGCGAGACTTCGACCCCGTTCAGGTTGTCGATGCCGAAGGTCGGCGGCAGCAGCCCCGATTTGCGTTTGTCGGACAGCGGAAAACTGAGCTCCGGCACCGGCAGGATCGGCACCCTGAAGAAGCTGAGCACCGCGTTGGTGGCATGCCCGGTTTCCTCCTCGTTGTCGATCCGGATGTTGGCCGCACGCAGGATCCAGTCCGGCAGCCAGCTCGGACCGGGGCGCCGCTGGCAGGTGGTGTAGGTGGCGTTGCGGATGATCGCGCGTTTGTCATCGAGAAAGTCGATCCGGTCAGCCTCTCCGTAGGCATCGTTGCGCAGGAACCGGTAGCGCGGCGCCAGGAAAAACCCTTCGAATGCGTCCAGCTTCAGCTCGAGCAGCGGGCCCTCGAACGTATCGCCCGCCCGGTTGATGCGGACGTTGCCGCGGGCCTTGGCCAGATCGTCGGGCTGGTAGTACTCGAGCCGGTCCGAGCGGATCGACGTGTCGCCACGCCTCAGCTCCGCGTCGCCTTCGAGCACCGTTTCCAGGTCGGTGCGGCCGAAGCCGCGCTCACCGGAGAGATAGGTCGGCAGGCCGGGCCGGACCGTTGCCGGGATGTCCGCGCGCAGCTGCGGGCTGGGCTTGAGCACGGGTCGCCCGACGGCAGCCGGATCCGCGGCCTGTGCCCGCGCCTGCGGATGCAGCAGGGCACAGGCCACCAGCGCCACCGGGGTCAAGGCAAAGCGGTGGCGAAACGCCGTCGTTATCGGGTCGTGCATCGAGACTGGTGGTCGCCCGCCGGACCGGCAGGACTGGATTTGTAGAATGGATTATCCATGAGCAATCCGCCCCCAATCACTGCCGCGCTCGCTGGCACGCCGGCCGGCATCGGCTGGTCGGACGCGATCCGCGAAGCCGCATTTCGCAACTGGCTCGGCCGCATTGCCCAGGCCCACGCCCTGCGACCGGAAAGCCTGCGGATTGCGTCCGCCGACGCGAGTTTCAGGCGCTATCTGCGCGTCGACGGCGACCAGGGAACGCGGATCATCATGGACGCCCCGCCGGACCAGGAAGATTGCGAACCGTTCGTCAAAGTGGCCGGCCTCATGGACCAGGCGGGCCTGAACGTTCCGCGGGTGCTGGAATGGGATCGGGAGCACGGCTTCATGCTGCTGCAGGACCTGGGCACCCAGACCATGATGGAGGTCGTGCAGCCCGCGGAACCGGACGCCAACCGCGGCCTGTACTTGCGCGCGATCGACGCGCTCGTGGCATGGCAGACCGCGTCGCGTCCCGGTGTCCTGCCGCTTTATGACCGGCCGCTGCTGGCGCGGGAGCTGGCGCTTTTCCCCGACTGGTACCTTTCGCAGCACCGCGGCGTCCAGGTCGCGGGTGCGCTGCGCGAAACGCTGGACCACACGTTCGCGCTCATCATCGAGCGCAACCTGGCGTCACCGTCGGTGTATGTGCATCGCGACTTCATGCCACGCAACCTGATGATGCCGGCAGATCCGGGCGAACCGAGGCTCGGGGTCCTGGATTTCCAGGACGCGGTCTACGGCCCCATCAGCTACGACATCGCCAGCCTGCTGCGCGATGCCTTTGTTTCGTGGGATGAGGAGTTCGTGCTGGACATCACGGTGCGCTACTGGCAGCGCGCGCAGCAGGCCGGACTGCCCGTGGACAGCGACTTCGGCGAGTTCTACCGGGCAGTGGAATGGATGGGGCTGCAGCGGCACCTGAAAGTGGCGGGCATCTTCGCCCGCCTCACGCTGCGCGACGGCAAGCCGCGCTACCTGACCGACACACCGCGCTTCATTTCCTACATTCGCGCAACCGCAAGCCGGTACCGCGAACTGACGCCACTGCTGCGGTTGATCGACCAGGTGGAAGGCAGCCAGCAGACTGCCGCCTACGTCTTTGGCCGCCCTTGAATCGCTAGCAGTCCAATGCCCCGCTTTCATTGTCCGGCGCCGATTGCCGCCGGCCAGAGGCTGGACCTCCCCGCGTCGGCTGCGCGCCATGTGCAGGTGCTCCGGATGCAGCCGGGCCAAACCGTCACTCTGTTCAACGGTGAAGGCGGCGAATTCAGCGCGACGATCGAGCGGATGGGACGTAGCGACGTCGGCGTCATTGTCGGCGGGCACGACCCGGTGGAGCGGGAGCCAGGACGCACGGTTCATCTGGTGGTCGGAATGCCGGCCAACGAACGGATGGACTGGCTGGTTGAAAAAGCCGCCGAGCTCGGTGCCGCCAGCATCCAGCCGCTGATCGCCCAACGCAGCGTGCTCAAGCTGCACGGTGAACGGGCACAGAAAAAGCAGGCGCACTGGCAAGGCGTGGCCATCGCTTCCTGCGAGCAAAGCGGCCGCAACAGGGTGCCGCTGGTGCACCCGATCATCGGGCTGGGGCCTTGGGCAACGGCGCTGGATGAAGCCGCTGCGGGCAGACGGGCCAGGCTGCTGCTGTCGCTGGCCGCGCAGGCGCAGCCACTGCGCCAGGTGGCGGGCAGCGAAGGCGAAGTGCTGGTGCTGTCCGGCCCGGAAGGCGGTTTGACGGCGCAGGAGGAGGACATGGCCACAGCCCTCGGCTTCCTGCGCGCGACGCTCGGGCCCCGGGTGCTGCGGTCCGAGACGGCGCCGCTGGCCGCGCTGGCCGCACTTACACTGCCCGGATGAACCGCAACCTCTGGCTGCTAGCGATCTGCCAGGGCTTGTTCCTCACCAACAACGTTGTTTTCATCGCGATCAACGGGCTGGTGGGGCTGTCGCTCGCGCCGCTTGGCTGGATGGCCACGCTGCCGGTGATGGGTTATGTCGTAGGAAGTGCGCTTTCCACCGGCGTGGTGGCTCGCTCGCAGCGACAGCTCGGTCGCAAACGCTCGTTCCAGCTCGGACTGGCTGTCGCGGTTTCATCGGCGTTGCTGTGCACTTACGCCGCCGCAACCCGCAATTTCTGGCTGCTGTGCTTCGCCACCGTCGTCGCCGGCTATTACAACGCGAACGCCGGCCTGTACCGGTTCGCAGCAGCCGAACTTGCTGCGCCCGCATGGCGCGAAAAGGCCGTTTCCCTGGTGATGGCCGGCGGGCTCCTGGGCGCGGTGCTCGGTCCCAATCTGGCCGCGTGGACGCGTGACCTGTTCGCCGTCCCATTCGCCGGTGCCTACGTCTCGCTGGCCGTGGTCGCCTTGCTGGCGATGGCGCTGATGTCGTTGCTGGAATTTCCGCCGGTCCCGGTCCGCAGCGTGGCCACCAGCGGCAGGAAGCTGACGCAGATCATGGCGCAGCCGGTCTTCATCGTGGCAGCGGCGGCGGGCTCGCTCGGTTACGGGGTGATGAACCTGCTGATGGCCGCTACGCCGATCGCGATGCAGCAATGCCGGCTACCGTTCAGCGACACGGCACTGGTGCTCGAGTGGCACGTGATCGGCATGTTCGCGCCGGGCTTTTTCACCGGGTCGCTGATCAAGCGCTTCGGCCCGCTGCCGGTGATGGGGGTCGGCGTCGCGCTGAACGCGGTCTGCATCGCCGTCGCCCTGTCGGGCGTCGAACTGGAGCAGTTCCTGGTGGCGTTGTTCGTACTTGGCGTGGGCTGGAATTTTCTGTTCACCGGCAGCACGACGCTTTCGCTGTCGGTCTACAGCCCCGAGGAACGGGACCGGGCACAAGGCGCCCTCAACTTCTTCGTCTTCGCCACCCTGGCCGTCAGCTCGCTGGCCTCGGGCGTGCTGGTCACAACGCGCGGCTGGGACCTGCTGAATTACGGCTCCCTGCTGCCGCTCGCGCTCACCGGTGGAGCGCTGGCGTGGCTGGCGCTGCGAAACGCTCGTCCAGCCACTGCTTGAGAACCAGGTAGACCGGCTCCGGATCGCGTTCGTGAAAGAGCTCGTGGAACAGGTCGTCGAAACATTCGGACGTGACGATGTGTCGTGGCGCCGCCGCCGCGAATGCACGGCTGCCCGCCGCATCCACCAGGTGATCCCGGCCCGCGTACAGGAGCAGCGTGGGCACTTTCCAGCCGGCGGCAGCCGCGATCGTCAGCGGCGCCGCATCGGCAATGAAACGTCCCATCCGCGCCGAGATCCGGTCGTGCACCAGCGGGTCGCGGCGGTAGGCCTCGACCACATCCGGGTCATGAGAGATGAAATCCGGGTTCAGGCCATTACCCACCGTGAAGTTCGGCGCGACCTTCGGCAGCACCGACAACAACAGTTTCTGCAGTCCGGTCAGTCCGACACCGAGCGCGGGCGACGACAGCACCAGTCCCTCGACACCGCGCTTGTCCAGCGCCAGCCGGCAAGCGGCCACCAGTCCGCCCAGGCTGTGGCCCAAAAGGATTAACGGCGCCCCGTCAGGCAGCCGCAGCCGGGTGCTGTCGATGATGTCCGTCAGGTCGTCGACCAGGCGCGATGGCGATGGCAACCCGCCCCGCGCGCCCCCTGACTCGCCATGCCCATACTGGTCGTAGGCACGGACCGCGAAGCCCCATGCGTTCAGGCGTTTGGCCAGTCCGTCATGGCGGCCGGCGTATTCGCCCAGCCCGTGCACCACGAGCACCATGCCGCGCAGCGCCGCGCCTTCCGGCAACGGCCAATCCTGCATGGCGATATTGTCCCCGTCACTGGCGGTGTACGTGGACAGGGTCGAATCGCTGGCGCGGGTGCTCATGACGCGGATGATGGTGCGGGCCAGCCGTCGGGCGCAATCAGGAGCGGACCAACGGTGCGCCTCGCAAGATGGGCGACAACAGCCGTGACACCGTGCCGTTGTCCGGCAACAGCGACGGTCTGGCCGCTAACCGGCCGGATTCACGGAAGCTGCGCCATCACCTCAGCCACGGCGGCTGTCAGTTTCTTCGCGTAAGGAACGTGCAGAAATTCGTTCGGTCCGTGCGCATTGCTTTTGGGACCCAGCACGCCGCACACCATCATCTGCGCCTTCGGAAATCCCCTGCTCAGCATGTTCATCAGCGGAATCGTTCCGCCTTGCCCGATGTAGCCACAGGACGTGCCGAAATGGGCCTGCGACGCGCGGTTCAGCGCCTGCTCGAACCACGGCGCGGTGTCGGGCGCGTTCCAGCCGGTGGCGCCGCCACCGCTCTCGAAAGTGATCCTGGCCTGGTAAGGCGCGTTGTCTTCCAGCAGGCTCTTGAGCTCCTGCACGGCCTGCCCGGCATCGATCAGCGGGGGCAGCCGCAGCGAGAGCTTGAACGCGGTGTAGGGCCGAAGCACGTTGCCCGCGTCCTTGAACGCAGGAAACCCGTCCGCGCCGGTGACGGACAGCGTCGGCGTCCAGGTGCGATTGAGCAGGGCCTGGACCGGGTCGTTGGTGGTTGGCAGCGCGAAGGTGGTCGAGCCGCCACAGTCGTAGTGGGCCCAGGGAAAGCGTTTGTACACTTCGTCGCCCAGAATGGCCGCGGTCGCTCTGGCTTGTGCCAGCCGCTCGGGCGGCACCTCGCAGTGAAAACTCTGCGGCAGCAGGCGGCCGGTCTTGCTGTCCTCCAGCCGGTCGAGCACCTGCCGCATGATGCGAAAGCTCGACGGCACCAGCCCCGACGCGTCGCCCGAGTGCACGCCTTCCGTCAGGATTTCGACTTTCAGCGTGCCGCTTGCCATGCCCCGCAACGAGGTCGTCAGCCACAGCTGGTCGTAATTGCCGGCCCCGGAATCGAGGCAGATCACCAGCGCGACATCCCCCAGCCGCGGCCGCAGCGCGTCGATGTAAGGCAGCAGATCGTAGGAGCCGGATTCCTCGCAGGTTTCGATCAGGCCGACGATGCGCGGATGCATTGCTTTCTGCGCCTTCAGCGCCTGCACAGCGGCGATGCTGGCGTACACGGCATAGCCGTCGTCGGCGCCGCCGCGGCCAAACAACTTGCCGTCCTCGTATTTGGGCGTCCACGGCCCGAGGTCGCTGCGCCAGCCGGTGAATTCCGGCTGCTTGTCCAGGTGTCCATACATGAGCACGGTCTGGCTCGACATCGGCCTGGTGGCGGCGATCTCGAAAAACAGCACCGGCGTGCGGCCGGGCAGCCGCACGATTTCAAGAGTCAGGCCCTCGACTTTCTGCGCTTCCACCCAGGCGGCGGCATTGCGCAGCACCGTCTCCAGGTAGCCGTGCTCGGCCCATTCCTTGTCGAAACCCGGCGACTTGGCGGGGATCTCGATGTAGTTGCTGATCTGACGGACGATGTCGCGGTCCCATTGCTCGCTGGTGTGGGTGAGCGCCGCTGCGGCGTCGAGCATGCCGGCCGGCATTTCGTGTTGGATCGGTTTGTTCATGGGGGTTTCCGTGCGGGTTCGAGCCACGACTTTACGCCTGCCACGGGCTGCCCAGCTACCATGACCCCAGGCCGTGGTGGATGACGAGGTTTCTTCACCGCGTCCCTTTTTCGCGCAGTCATGAAGCAGGACAGACCAGATGCAGGAAACACAACGGATCCGGGTCGGTGTGGGTGGCTGGACCTACGAACCCTGGCGCAACAACTTCTATCCCCACGGCTTGCCGCACGGCAAGGAACTCGACTACGCGAGCCACAAGCTCACCGCGATCGAGATCAACGGAACCTACTACAGCACTTTCAAGCCGCTGACCTTTGGCCGCTGGCGCGATGAGACGCCGGAAGGCTTCATGTTCTCGGTCAAGGCCAACCGGTTCGCCACCAACCGCAAGGTGCTCGCCACCGCCGCGGAATCGATCGAGCGGTTCGTCGGCAGCGGCCTGAGCGAATTGGGAGACAAGCTGGGGCCGCTGGTCTGGCAATTCATGCCGACCAAGGTCTTCGACGCGCCAGACTTCGAGGCCTTCCTGGCATTGCTGCCGCAGTCGGTCGACGGGCGCGCGCTGCGGCACGTGCTGGATGTCAGGCATGAGAGTTTCGACACGCCGGAGTATCTCGCGCTGGCGCGCAAATATCGTTGCGTGACGGTGCACACCGATTCGGACAAGTTCCCGTCCATCGTTGATGCGGATGCCCCGTTCGCGTACATCCGCCTGATGCGCAGCGAAGTGAACCTTTCCACCGGCTACCCACCGGCGGTGCTCGAGCAATGGGCTGCGGGGGCGGAAGCATGGACGACAGCGGTACAGCCACGCGACGTCTACATCTACTTCATCAATGGTGCGAAAGAGCGAGCGCCCGCCGCAGCAGTTGCTTTACTGGAACGGTTAGGCAGAAAAGTGAGCAATTTGCCCGGCCGGTAGGAGCGGGCTTACGCCTTGTTCCGGTCTGCGCGTTCAGGTAGCCGCGAGCCGGCGGCGTCCAATCTGCTTGTGTGCCGTCCAACGACAAGGGAGATGACGCAATGGCTTATGTATTCGAAACTGTGCCCGCCCAACGCGACCGCGTCGACATGACCAACCCTTCCGAGGTCTGGTACTGGAAAAAAACATTCGGCTGCAGCGAGATTCAGCTGGAACAAGCCGTCGCCAAAGTTGGCAATTCGTCTGCCATGGTGGAACAGTTGCTCGATGGCATGGTCCCGATGGCGCTGTAGCTCGCGCCTGCACTTAATCGGTGAACTGCGACAGGTCGAGCGGGCGCGAGGTGCCAAGCCAGAGCGCATGGTTTCGAAAACGTCAGCGCCGCGCGTTCGCACAGAGCCCTGGCCTTCGCAACAGTCGATGCATCGAAATAGACGTGCGCGTGATAGCCCTGGATGGTTGGCATCATGCGGTGCCGGCGCCCTTTTTCCATCGACGCAGCCAGTCGAGCCCAGTCGATGTCCCGCCCGGCGCAGTGCCGCGGGCCGGACGGTATTCGCATCCCACCCAACCGAGCCAGCCGCACTCGGCCGCCACCTCGTCGATGACGTCGAACAGATACGGGTAGTTCATCTCGCCCACATCGGGCTCGTGCCGTTGCGGCACGCCCGCAATCTGGAAGTGCCCGACCCGTCCCGTCGGCAGGTACTGGCGGATCTTCATCGCCACGTCGCCCTCGACCACCTGGCAGTGGTACAGGTCGAACTGCACTTTCACATTGGTCGCGCCGATCTCGGCGACCAGCTGGTGCGCGTCGTCCTGGCGGTTCAGGAAGAAGCCCGGGATGTCCCGCGTGTTGATCGGCTCCATCAACACGTCGACGCCTTGCCTGGCCGCAAGCGCGGCGGCGTGCCGCAGGTTGGCAACGAAGGTCGCACGCACCGCCTCCCGGCTGGTCCCCCCCGGCACCAGACCGGCCATCACATGGATGCGGGGACACTCGAGCGCGTGCGCATAGGCCAGCGCTTGCTCCACCGCCTGGTGAAACTCGGGCTCGCGCCCCGGCAGGCAGGCCAGCCCCCGCTCGCCGGCGTCCCAATTGCCTGGAGCCGTATTGAACAGGACCTGTTGCAGTCCGTTGGCCTTCAGCCGCGCTGAGATATCGCCCGGCTTCCACGCGTAGGGGAACAGGTATTCCACCGCTTCGAAGCCATCCTTCGCGGCGGCCTCGAAGCGGTCAAGGAAATCGAGCTCCGGGTAGAGCATCGAGAGGTTCGCTGCAAAGCGTGGCATCGCCCGGCCCCCGTCAGCGAACCGGAAGCTTGACGGCGCCGGCGTTCTCCCGGATGTACTCGCGCACGACGCTCTCGAAATCCTTGTCCGGCGCCAGGCCAAGCGCCTTGGCGCGAGCCGACGCCACGTTACCGGGCCAGGTCTTGACCAACTTCTGGACCGCGGGGTCGGGGGTCCAGTCCAGCAACTCCGTCGCCGCCTTGCCCGCGATGCGTTCGAGTGCATCGGCCATCTGGCCGACGCTGGTGCGGATCGCGGGCAGGTTGATGGCCGTGAGCGGCCCCCACTCCTGGTCCGTGACTTCGGCCGCGCGAATGATGCCTCCCACGGTGGACGAAGGCGAAGCCAGCGCCACCGGCGTTTCCCGGGGGACCGGGCAAGCGCCTTTGAGCCCCGCCAGCGGCTCGCGGATCATGCCGCTCAGAAAACCGGACGCCGCGCCGTTGGGTTTGCCGGGCCGCACGCTGACCGTCATCAGGCGCACACTGCGACCGCGGATGAACCCCTTGCGCGCATAGTCGGCGACCAGCTGTTCGCCGATGAACTTCTGGATGCCGTAACTGCTCTGCGGCGTCGGCAGCGTATCGTCCTGGATCAGCTCGGGCAGGTCGCGGCCGGGCAGGTTTCCGAACACTCCCAGCGAGCTGGCAAACACGAACGTGGGCCGGCTGCCCAGGGCACGCGTCGCCTCGAGCAGGGCATGCGTGGTTTCGAAGTTGCTGTGCATGCCGAGGTCGAAGTCGGATTCGCATTCACCGCTGACGGCGGCGGCCAGATGGAACACGAGGTCGGTGCCGGCCGCCGGCAAGGTCCGCTTCTGCGCCAGGTCCAGCAGATCCCCTTGAACCACTGTCACCCTCGGATTGCCGGCGAGGTCAGCCGGCGCCGGCGCGCGGTCGGCGAGAGTGATGCGGTCGATTCGTCGCGACGGCTCGCCTGCCAGCGACAGGGCGCCTTGCTTCAGCAGGGTTCGGGCCAGGCGCGCGCCAAGGAAGCCGCAGCCGCCGGTGATCAAGATATTCATGGAGTGGGCCTTTCCGCGATGCTCAGAGCGCAGAGGATACCGCCGCCGGATTTCCGATGCGATCAGGACAGACCCGCCACCCCGGCATCACGCTGTTGGTCACGGTCCAGGCACTGGCCCGTCGATCTGGACGGCGCGCAGGAAGTCGAAGTCGCAGCCCTGGTCCGCCTGGGTCACGGCCGAGAGGAACAGCTTGCGGTAACCCCGCAGCCGCGGATCGATCGCCCGCGGCGGCGCGGCGGCGGCGCGTGCCTCGAGCTCTTCGGCGCTGACCAGCAGCGACAGGGAACGGTTCGCCACGCTCAGGCGGATCCGGTCGCCGTTCCGCACCAGGCCCAGTGGCCCGCCTTTGGCTGTTTCCGGCGTCACGTGCACGACGATGGTTCCGCCGGCCGTGCCGCTGATGCGGCCATCCGAAATGCGCAGCATGTCTTTCACGCCGAGCCGCCCCAGCTTTTTCGGGATGGGGATGTAGCCGGCCTCCGGCATGCCGGGCGCGCCGACCGGGCCGATCTGCTTGAGCACCAGCACATCGTCCGGGGCAACGTCGAGCGCATCGTCGTCGATCCGCGCTGCGAGGTCTTCAAGATTCTCGAACACCACTGCGCGCCCTTCATGCTCCATCAGTTCCCGGGACGCCGCTGATTGCTTGATGATGGCGCCGCCTGGAGCGATATTGCCGCGCAGCACGGCGATCCCGCCTTCGCGGTAGACCGGGTTCGCCATCGTCCGGACCACCTCCTGCGGCCAGCCCTTGCCGGCGGCGTCGATCTCTTCGCCGAGGGTGCGGCCGGTCACCGTCAGAGCCTGGAGATGCAACAGCGGCCTCAGCTCCCGCAGCACGGCAACCAGGCCGCCCGCGTGATGGAAGTCTTCCATGTAGTGCTGGCCGGACGGCTTGAGGTCCACCAGCACCGGGGTCTCCCGGCTCATGGCGTCAAGACGCTCCAGGTCGATCGCGATGCCGAGCCGGCCGGCGATGGCGGTGAGGTGGATGATCGCGTTGGTCGAGCCGCCAATCGCCAGCAGCACCCGAAGCGCGTTCTCGATTGAGTGCGCGGTGAGGATGCGGTCGGGCGTCAGCTTCTGCTCGATCATGGCCATCGCCTGGGCTCCGGTGCGCTCGGCAATCCGGATGCGGTCGGCCGTGACCGCAGGCGGCGACGCACCGCCGGGCAGCATCATGCCAAGCGCTTCCGCGATGCAGGCCATCGTGCTGGCCGTGCCCATGACCGAGCAGGTGCCGACGCTGGCAACCAGCTGGTTGTTGACCTCGGCGATCTCCTGCGCATCGATCTGGTCGCCGCGAAAGCTGGCCCAGAAGCGCCGGCAGTCGGTGCAGGCGCCAACGCGCACCCCCCGGCTGGACCCGGTCAGCATGGAGCCGGTCACCAGCTGGATGGCCGGCACCCCGGCTGAAATGGCTCCCATCAATTCAGCCGGGACGGTCTTGTCGCAGCCGCCGATCAGTACCACCGCATCCATCGGCTGCGCCCGCACCATTTCCTCGACGTCCATCGACATCAGGTTGCGCAGGTACATGCTGGTCGGATGGGCGAAGCTCTCGTGGATCGAAATCGTCGGGAAGTCGATCGGGATCCCGCCGGCCAGCATCACGCCCCGCTTGACTGCTTCCACCAGTTGCGGCGCGTTGCCATGGCATGGATTGAAGCCGCTGCCGGTGTTGACGATGCCCACCACGCGGCGCGACAACGCGTCGTCGGTATAGCCCGCGCCCTTGATGAAAGCCTTGCGCAAAAACAGCGAGAACTCGATGTCGCCGTAGTTCGTCAGTCCCTTTTCAAGGCCGTCGCGCTGGTCGTTTCGATTGGTCATGGCGCATCGTAAATGACCTGCTGCCGGGACCCGTTCAGCTCCGCTCGAACTTGAAAACCGCGGTGCCGGCCCGCGCGTTGGGCAGGAAGCGCACTTCGCGGCCCTCCTGCAGGCCGAATGCATCCAGGATGCCCAGCCGGTTCTTGGTCGCCAGCACCTCGAAATCCTTGAAGGTTCCAACGCGGATGTTCGGCGTGTCGTACCACTGGTAAGGCAGGCGCCTGGTGACGGGCATGCGGCCCCGCGCAATCGACAGCCGGTTCGGCCAATGGGCGAAATTCGGGAAGGCGACGATGCCCACGCGGCCGACGCGTGCGGTCTCGACCAGCATGGTTTCGGCGTTTCGCAGGTGCTGCAGCGTGTCGATCTGCAGCACGACATCGAAAGAGCCGTCGTCGAACATCGCAAGGCCTTCGTCGAGGTTCAGCTGGATGACGTCGACGCCGCGCCGGACGCACGCCAGCACATTGCCGTCGGCGATCTCGATGCCGTAACCGTGGCAGCCGCGCTCGCGCTGCAGGTGGTCGAGCAGCGCGCCATCGCCGCAGCCGAGGTCGAGCACGCGGGCGCCCTGCGGCACCAGCCGCGCGATCGACTCCATCGTCAAGTGGTCGCTCATGAGGAGTGCGCCCCCCCGCTTGTCACTTCGTGTACTGCGCTGCCCCCCAAAGGGGCCTTCGCGCCTTGGGGCGGCCCGGCAGCGCTCACTTCCCCGGCGATGCGTTCGAAGTACGCCCGCACGACCCCGAGGTAGCGCTGGTCTTCCAGCAGGAACGCGTCGTGGCCGTGCGGGGCATCGATCTCTGCGTAGCTGACCCGGCGGCGATTGTCGAGCAGGGCCTTCACCAGTTCGCGGCTGCGGCGCGGCGCGAACCGCCAGTCCGTACTGAAGCTCACCAACAGGAAGGCGGCTGTCGCCCGGGCCAGCGCCTTGGCCAGGTTGCCCTCGTATTTCAGCGCCGGGTCGAAGTAATCGAGGGCACGGGTGATCAGCAGATAGGTGTTGGCATCGAAGTACTCGCTGAACTTGTCGCCCTGGTGGCGCAGGTAGCTTTCGATCTGGAACTCGATGTCCTGGGTGGTGTACCGCAGATCGACTCCGTCCGGCCCGTCGTTCGCCTGCGCGGACGCGACCGCGCTGCGCAGCCGGCGGCCGAATTTCTCGTTCATCGCGTCATCCGACAGGTAGGTGATGTGGCCGATCATCCGGGCGATCCGCAGCCCCCGTTTCGGCACCACGCCCTGCTGGTAGAAATTGCCCCCGTGGAAGTCCGGGTCGGTCACGATGGCCCGCCGCGCCACCTCGTTGAAGGCGATGTTCTCCGCCGTCAGATTGGGCGCGCTGGCGATCACGACGCCGTGCCGCACCCGCTGCGGATACCGGAGCGTCCACGACAGCGCCTGCATGCCGCCCAGGCTGCCCCCCATCACCGCCGCCAGGGTGTCGATCCCGAGCCGGTCGAGCAGGAGAGCCTGCGCGTCGACCCAGTCCTCCACCGTCATTACCGGGAAATGAGCGCCGTAGACCTGCCCTGTATCTGGATTTGGATGCATCGGGCCGGTGGAACCGAAGCAGGAGCCGAGGTTGTTGACGCCGATGACAAAAAAACGGTCGGTGTCGACTGGCTTGCCCGGCCCGATCATGGTGTCCCACCACCCGAGTGAATCGGGCTGGCCGGAATAACTGCCGGCAACGTGGTGCGACGCATTCAGTGCGTGGCAAATGAGGACAGCGTTGCTGCGCGACGAATTGAGCGTGCCGTAGGTTTCGAACGTCAGCGCGTAGTCGCGGATCGATGCACCGCTCTGCAACGCAAGCGGCTCGTGGAACGGCATCGACTGGGGCGAAGAGAACATGAAAAAACCCGGCATCGCCAAAGAAGCGAGGCCGGGCCGGCGATCGGGTCTTTAGCTGAATTTATTGAGCGCCCGCAAGCTGGAGCAAATCGGCGCTGGCGATGAGTATAGAACGCGGATCGATGACCCCTTTGGCGATTGACGCCTGGATCCCCGTCACCGCGGCGATGACGATGGCGGTGCACCCGACGAGTGTTCTCTGCACGGTTCTGGCGTATTTTTTGCTTTGTTATGGTGCATTCGCTGAGAATCCAATGTTTCAGCACCAAAAACAAGCAAATCACCAAAGAGGTTCTCATGGAAGCACTAAAGCAGGGCGCCGACGCCTTGTTCATCCTGCTCGGCGGCATCATGGTGTTGGCCATGCACGCCGGGTTCGCTTTTCTGGAACTCGGCACCGTCCGCAAGAAGAACCAGGTCAATGCGCTGGTGAAAATCCTGGTGGATTTCTCGGTATCGACGGTCGTGTATTTCGTCGTCGGTTACTGGGTTGCCTACGGGACCCATTTCTTCGTCGGGGCCGAGCAGCTCGCCGCCCGCAATGGCTATGAGCTCGTCCGGTTCTTCTTTCTGCTGACGTTTGCGGCGGCCATCCCGGCGATCATCTCCGGCGGCATCGCAGAGCGGGCCCGCTTCTGGCCGCAACTGCTGGCAACCGCTGTGATCGTCGGGCTGGTGTATCCGCTGTTCGAAGGCGTGGCCTGGAACCAGCATTTCGGGGTGCAGGCCTGGATCAAGGCCCTGACCGGCGAGGAGTTCCACGACTTCGCCGGGTCGGTGGTGGTCCACGCAATGGGCGGCTGGCTGGCGCTGCCGGCGGTGCTGCTGCTCGGCGCCCGCAGCAACCGCTACCGCAAGGACGGGGCGATTTCGGCGCACCCGCCCTCGAACATCCCGTTCCTGGCGCTGGGCGCCTGGATCCTGACGGTCGGCTGGTTCGGCTTCAATGTGATGAGCGCGCAGACCATCGACAAGATGTCCGGCCTGGTGGCGGTCAATTCCCTGATGGCGATGGTGGGCGGGACACTGGCGGCGCTGGTGTGCGGACGGAACGACCCGGGATTCGTCCACAACGGACCGCTGGCCGGCCTGGTCGCCATCTGCGCCGGATCCGATGTCATGCACCCGCTGGGCGCGCTGGTGGTCGGCGCCGTGGCGGGCGCTGTCTTCGTGGTGATGTTCACCTTGACGCAGAACCGCTGGAAGATCGACGATGTGCTGGGGGTCTGGCCGTTGCATGGGCTGTGCGGCGCCTGGGGCGGGATCGCCGCCGGCATCTTCGGCAGCAAGGCACTCGGCGGCATCGGCAACGTCAGCCTGAGGGCGCAGTTGATTGGGACCGGCCTGGGCGTGGGCTGGGCCCTGCTGGCGGGCTTTATCCTGTATTGGCTGATCAGGTCGGCTACCGACCTGCGCCTGACGCAGGAAGAGGAATACGAGGGCGCCGACTTCTCGATCCACCGGATCGGCGCCACGCCGGACCGGGAAGCGAACTGGTGAAGGCGGCCGGACCTGGCTGGTTTTCGCCGCAATGCCCCTCTTTTCCAAGCGGGTCTACGGGTTTTGCCCCATAATCACCCGGTGCCGCGGTCCACACCCGGCACAAGGTCTGCGGTGAATGGTCGGTTTCGCGTCTTCGAAGTGAAGTTTTTCGGTTTGTGATTGCGTGTCGGACTCCCATCGCTTCGTGCGTTTTTTTTTGATGATGGAGTCCAATGATGGGCAATAAGCTTTACGTGGGGAACCTTCCCTACTCTTACCGCGACAGTGACATGGAACAGGCATTCGCCCAATACGGCACCGTGTCGAGCGCCAAGGTCATGATGGAACGTGACACCGGCCGCTCCAAGGGTTTCGGCTTTGTCGAAATGAGCAACGATGCCGAGGCGCAAGCCGCAATCGCCGGCATGAACGGCCAGCAAATCGGTGGCCGCGGTCTCGTGGTCAACGAAGCCCGTCCGATGGAAGCCCGCGCTCCGCGTAGCGGCGGGTTCGGCGGCGGCGGTGGCGGCGGCTACGGTGGCGGCGGCGGCGGCGGTTACGGCGGCGGCGGCAGCACCGGTGGCGGCGGCGCCGGCGGTGGCCGCAGCGGCGGTGGCGGCGGTTACGGCGGCGGTGGCGGCGGCCGCAGCAGCTACTGAAACTGACCTGTTATCCAGGTAACAGCTAAAAGGGGCCTTCGGGTCCCTTTTTCGTTGCGTGGTGAGGGTTTCGACGGGCCCCGGGGCCAGCCTGTGCCGCCGCAAATGTTTGCGCTGCGCCATAATGGAAGGGCGTGAGCGCTGATCGATCACGCAGTTTTTTAGGAGTCCCGGCATGGGCAATAAACTGTACGTCGGCAACCTGCCGTATTCGGTGCAAGACAGCGATCTCCAGCAGTCGTTCGGCCAATTCGGCTCGGTCAACAGCGCCAAGGTGATGATGGACCGCGAAACCGGCCGCTCCAAGGGCTTCGGCTTCGTGGAGATGGGCAATGACGCGGAGGCACAAGCGGCAATCAGCGGCATGAACGGCCAGCCGCTCGGAGGCCGCAGCATCGTGGTCAACGAAGCCCGCCCGATGGAGTCGCGCCCGCCTCGTAGCGGCGGCTTTGGCGGTGGTGGTGGCGATGGCGGCGGTGGTGGCGGATACGGCGGTGGCGGTGGTAGTGGCGGCGGTGGCGGTGGCCGCAGCGGTGGGGGCGGTGGCTACGGCGGTGGCGGCTCGGGGGGCGGTGGAGGTGGAGGTGGCCGCGACGGCGGATTCCGCAGCCCTTACGGTTCAGGCCCGCGCGGCGGTGGCGGCCGGGATGGCGGTGGTGGTGGCAGTGGTGGTGGCGGCAGCCGCGGCGGCTACTGAGCCCGCACCGATTCAATCGAAGGCTCCCGCGGGAGCCTTTTTGCTGATCAACGCTGCTGTTCGCGCTGTTTGCGCGGCCGCCCTACCAGCAGGCGGTCGAACAGCGGATTCGGCATGGCCCGCAGCAGGCGGGCCACGAGGCCCATCTGCCACGGTATCACCCGATGACTCACTGCAGCTTCGATCGCGTTGAACGCGCGGTCGGCAAACGTGGCGGGCGTCAGCAGGAACGGCATCGGGTAACGGTTCTTGCGCGTCAGCGGCGTGTCGACATAGCCGGGGCTGATCGTGACCACGCGGACTCCGCTGTGCCGCATTTCGCCGCGCAGGCTTTCGCAATAGCTGATCGCCGCCGCCTTGCTGGCGCAATAGGCGCCGT
>JAYUHN010000112.1:0-2306 GCA_043766965.1 Ramlibacter sp.
CGTGGTCCGCTCGGCGAGTCGATCGCGATCGTCAACGGCTCGCCGATCTCGGGGCTCATCGGCAATGCACTGGCCAAGGCGGCCGCCAGCGGCAATGCCGACGTGCGGCTGCAACTGGAACTGCCGATCGCCCACCTGGACAAGTCGCGGGTGCAGGGCAGCGTGACGCTGGCCGGCAACGACGTGCAGATGGCTCCGGAAATCCCGCTGCTCGCGAAAGCCAGGGGAGTGGTGACGTTCAGCGAGGCCGGATTCAACATTGCCGGAGCGCAGGCTCGCGCCCTGGGCGGCGACCTGCGGCTGGACGGGGGCAGCCGCCGCGTCAACACCGGCAGCAACGAAACCCCCGTGGTGCTGCGGCTGCAGGGGACTGCCACGGCGGATGGCTTGCGGCAAGCGCGCGAGCTTGGCTTTCTTTCACGCCTGGCGCGAGATGCGAGCGGCAGCGCAGCCTATAACGCGACCATCGGCGTTCGGCGCGGCACCCCCGAAGTGCAAATCACCAGCACGCTGCAAGGACTGGCGCTGAACCTGCCGCCGCCTCTGAACAAAACCGCTGAGCAGGCGCTCCCGCTGCGTTACGACAACTCGTTGCTGCGCGAGGCGCCGGCGAGCGGGTCGCCCGCGCGGCTGCAGGACCAGCTGTCGCTCGAACTGGGTCGGGTGGCGTCGATCATGTACGTGCGCGACCTGTCGGGTGCAGAACCGCGGGTCGTCCGGGGCGCGATCGGTGTCGGGCTGGCAGCCGGCGAATCGGCGCCGTTGCCCGAGCAGGGCGTCATGGCCAACATCAACCTGGCCCATGTGGACATCGACGCCTGGCTGCGCCTGCTCGAGGAGGCGACCGGTCCAACACCAGCGCCCTCGCGACAGCCGGTCGTCGGTGGGGTGGCTTCGCCGGGTTACCTGCCAACCACCATGGCCGTGCGGGCCAAGGAGCTCACCGTGCAGGGCCGCAAGCTGACCAACGTCGTGGTCGGCGGCTCGCGCGAGGGCCTCACGTGGCACGCCAACGTCGATGCGGCCGAATTGAACGGGTACGTGGAATTCCGCCAGCCGTCGGGCGCCAACAGTGGCCTGGTCGTCGCGAGGCTGGCACGGCTCGACATCGAAGCCTCGGCCGCGCGTGACGTCGAAGCGCTGCTCGACGAGCAACCGACGACGATCCCTGGACTGGACATCGTGGTCGAGGATTTCGAATTGCGCGGCAAGAAGCTCGGACGGCTCGAGATCGACGCTGTGAACCGGGCAGCAAGCGGCGGCGCGCGGGAGTGGCGCCTGAACAAGCTAGCCTTGACCATGCCGGAGGCAGGATTCACGGCCAACGGCAACTGGGCGGCGCCGAACGCCCAGGCGCCGGCGGTGCGCACAGGTGCGCGCTCGGCGGAACGGCGCCGGATGGTCATGAATTTTCGTCTCGACACGGCCGACTCCGGTCTGCTGCTGGCGCGCTTCGGAATGAGGGACTTGATCCGCCGCGGCAAGGGCAGGATGGAGGGCCAGGTGTCCTGGCTGGGTTCGCCCCTGTCGCTGGACTACCCTTCCATGAACGGCACGTTCAACGTCAACATGGAGGCCGGGCAGTTTCTCAAGGCCGATCCCGGACTGGCCAAACTGCTCGGCGTCCTGAGCCTGCAGTCCCTGCCGCGCCGCCTGACACTCGATTTTCGCGACGTCTTCACCGAGGGCTTCGCTTTCGACTTCGTCCGCGGCGACATCACCATCCAGCAGGGCACGGCGGCCACCAACAACCTGCAGATGAAGGGCGTCAACGCGGCGGTGCTGATGGAAGGCAAGGCGGACCTCGCCAGCGAGACGCAGGACCTCAAGGTGGTCGTGATTCCCGAGATCAACGCCGGCACCGCGTCGCTGGTGGCGTCGGTGATCAATCCCGCGATCGGCGTCGGCACCTTTCTGGCGCAGATGTTCCTGCGCCAGCCCCTGATCCGGGCGGCCACCCAGGAATTCCATATCGACGGCACCTGGACCGACCCGAAGGTCACCAAGCTCGGACGCAAGGCGGCCCCGTTCGACGGCCGACTGGACGCGCCCTCGCCCACCAAGTCCGGAGCGGGCAGCTGATGAAGGTCGCCGCGCTCCAGATGGTTTCGGGTGTCACGCCGCAAGCGAACCTGCAGGCTGCGCGCGCGCTGCTCGAACAGGCTGCTGCGGCGGGCTGCGAGCTGGCGGTGCTGCCGGAACACTTCTGCCTGCTGGGCCGCAAGGCCACCGACAAGCTGGCATTGCGCGAGTCGTTCGGCGACGGTCCGATCCAGCGCTTCCTGGCGGACAGCGCCCGCGACCTG
>JAYUHN010000113.1:0-2306 GCA_043766965.1 Ramlibacter sp.
CCCCCGACAACCTGCTGCCGTTGCTGGCCCGGCACGGGATCACGTCCTTCTTCGCGCCGCCGACGGTGTGGATTTCGCTGCTGCGCACGCCGCTGCTGGCCCGGACCGATCTGTCGCGGCTGCGCAAGGGCTACTACGGCGCCTCGATCATGCCGGTTGAAGTGCTGCGCGAACTGGCGGCGCGGCTGCCGGACGTACGGCTCTGGAACCTGTACGGGCAAACCGAGATCGCCCCGCTGGCAACCATGCTCGGACCCGACGACCAGCTGCGCAAGCCCGGCTCGTGCGGCCGTGCGGCGCTGAATGTCGAGACCCGGGTCGTGGACGATGCGATGCAGGACGTCACGCCCGGCGAGGTCGGCGAGATCGTGCACCGTTCGCCGCACCTGATGCTCGGCTACTTTCATGACGATGAGCGCACCCGGGCCGCCTTCGGAGGCGGCTGGTTCCACTCGGGCGACCTGGGAACCATCGACGGCGAGGGTTACATCAGCGTGGTGGATCGCAAGAAGGACATGATCAAGACCGGCGGCGAGAACGTCGCCAGCCGCGAGGTCGAGGAAATGATCTACCGCATTGGCGCGGTCTCGGAGGTCGCGGTCATCGGGGTGCCCCACCCGCACTGGGTCGAGGCTGTGGTCGCGGTGGTGGTGGTCAGGACTGGCCAGACGCTGGTGCAGGAGGAGGTGCTGGCGCATTGCAACCGCCTGATGGCGGCGTTCAAGAGTCCGAAGGCCGTGGTCTTCACCGACGCGATTCCCAAGAACCCGAGCGGCAAACTGCTCAAGCGCGAACTGCGGCAGCGCCACATCGACCTCTTCAAGCACGGCGCTTGAGGCGGCAATTGCATCCGCTGGAACGGATCGACACCAGCCATCCGTTCATGCCGGTTGACGGCCCTACGTCCGCCACATCTGGTATTTCAACGCAGCCACGGCTCCAGCGCCGATCGCCGCGACAGCGACAAAACTCGTTGCGCTCAATGTCGCGATTCCGCTCAAGCCCTGGCCGATGGTGCAGCCCATGGCGGTGACCCCGCCGATGCCCATGAGCGTGGCTCCGCCCAGGTGGCGGGCGACATCGCCGGGTCCCTCGAAGCCTTCCCATCGGAAGCTGCGTCTGGCCAACGCCACGGCGCCAGACCCTAGAACCACGCCGAACACGGAAACAATTCCGATGGTCAGCACCTTGCTTCGGTCGCTGAAATACATCAGCCAATCGAGGGTGTACGCAAACGGCGCGACGAAGCTGAGCGCCTCGGCGCGACCGGAGTTTGTCGCAAGAAAAACGTCTTGCAAGGTTTCAGGGTGCTCGGCCAGATGACCCAGATGGCCGCTGACCCACCACGCGCACACAATGATGAAACCGATACCCAGCCCGGCCAGCAAATTGTCACGACGCAGGAAATCTTGTCCCCGCAGGGCCCACACGACCAAGAGTGCACCCAGCAGCAGTGCCACAACCAGGCTGGTCGAACGCGGATCTGCTGCCAGGACCCATGCAGCCGCAGCCGGCAATGTGGCGGGAACACTGAACACTGGCGCGATCCGGTCCACTGTCTCCGCCCGTATCACGGCCGTGATGCCCTTGAGCGTTGCAAATGCGGAAATGCCCATCGCAAGGAAGACCACCAGCGATTTCAGGTTGCCACCGCCAATGCGCACCAGGGTCTTGCTGCCGCAGCCCGAGCCGAGAACCATTCCAAAGCCGAACATGGCACCCCCGGTCGCGGCAGACAGCCACAGCCACCGGTTCGACACATAAAGGGTCCTGGAGGGATCGACGATGCCCAGGTAGGCCATCGCACCGAAACCCAGGATTGCCACGCCCGCTGCCAGGGCCCACTGCCGCAAGCGGGTCAAGTCGCCCATGATGACAACATCCGCAATCGCGCCCATGGTGCAAAAACCCGAGACTTGCACAATCGCGCCAAAAAAAAGCGACAGGATGAACGCAGCGCCCAGAATCTGCGCATTCAGGGACTGGAGTTCAACGGGCGTCATGCGCCCGATTTTAGGCGCCGCTTAACGGACCGGATCGATACCGGTCTGGTTCGCCCTCAAGGGCGAATGTACGAATACCCGTCGCGCTGCTTGGTGATCAGTTCGACCACACCGGCGGGGACATAACCAATCTCCGGGAGCATGTCCGCGGACACCAGTTGCTGGCCTTTCATCGTGTTTTCGCAGGCAACGACCTTGACGCCTGACTTGAGAGCCTCGGCAATCCGCTTGCCCACGGAGGAGTCGGACTTCAACATGGCGATCCCGGGGCCGTAGGCGACAATTTCCAGATCTACGTTCTTG
>JAYUHN010000114.1:0-16330 GCA_043766965.1 Ramlibacter sp.
AATCGAACTGGCCGGCAAAAGCGGTGGAACGGAAGGTCCGCTGCAGCTCTTCCACCGTCGCGCCGACATCGCGAGTGGACAAGGTGAAGCGCAGCGCCGTCAGCTCCGGCTGCTCGGCTCCGATCAATTCGATGCCGTGCAAAACGAAGCCCGCGAGCTGGAACGGCCGCAAAGTTTCAGCTTCCGGCGGAGGGCGGACTGCAGGCGCGAGCACGCTGCGCTGGGGCGGAAGAGTGCCCGCGAGCTGACCCTCGAATGGCAAAGCGAAGCCTTCGGGGGCCGCACCCAGGACCGTGCGGCCACCTGCAGCTGGCGAAGTGAGCACGGCTGCGGGTCCGACGGCGGAGACCGCACTCACCGGGATGGCGTCGAAAAGCTGGACTGTGGTTGACACGCGAGGGACCTGCGAGGTCGGCGCAGGCACGCTGCTGATGTCGGACACCTGATTCGCAATTGCAGATGCCGGCGCTGCCGCGACCGGGACAGGCGACGGAGAAGAAGGCAGTGCCGGTGCGGCAGTTGGTGCTGGGGCCGGAACCGTTGCGGGCGCGACGGCTGGCGCAGGAGCAGGAGCAGGAGCTGCCGGTGCTGGCGCTGGTACTGGTGCCGGAGCAGGTGCTGGGACTGGTGGTGGTGCTGGCGCCGGAGCGGGTGCTGGCGCTGGGACCGGTGCTGGCGCGGGAGCTGGCGCCGGCGCCGGAGCGGGTGCTGGCGCTGGTGCTGGCGTCACCGTCATGCTGACCGCCGCAGTCTCCGTCACCCCCCCTGACGAAACTGTGTAGCTGAAGCTGTCCGCCCCGCTGAAGCCGGCGTTGGGCGTGTAGGTCACGATGCCCGCGGGCGTGAAGCTCACGCTGCCGTTGGCCCCCTGAGTCACCGCGCTCACGGCCCGGGCCAGGTTTTCAAAATTGTCCGCGCTGGCTCCATTGTTGCCCACGATCGGGTCGAAGCTCACCGCGGTGTTGCTGTTGGTGACTACCGAGTCAGCCACGATGTCGGCCACCGGCGCAATCGTGATGGCCACCGTGTTGCTCGCGCTCAGCGCTCCGTCGCTGGTCGCCAGCGTCAGCGTGGCCGCTCCGTTGTAGTCGGCCACGCTGGTGTAGCGCAGCCCGTTCAACGCCCCGTTGATGGCCGCTGCCGTGCCACTGATGGTCACCGTCCCGGTCCCGTTGCCCCCGATCGTGGCGCCGCCCGCGACTACCACTGCCAGCACGCTGCCGTTGTTCACCGTCACCGTGCTGGTGAGGTTCACGCTGTCCACGTCCGCCACCGTCACGGCGTTGCCCGTGGCGCTGCCAAACACCAGCGGCGCGTCTTCATTGACCGCCTGCGCCCCGGGCACCGTGTTCACCGGCGCCTGGTTGGTAGCGGTAACGGTAATGTCCGCGCTAGCGGTTGCTGTGCTGAAGGCGGTGGTGCCGCCGTTGACGGTGGTGTCTGCCGTGGTCCCAGCAATTCCCGATGTGCGGTCCCAGGCCCGGAACGTCAGGCCCCCGAAAATCGTTCCTGCGAAGTTGGTTGCAGGGACGAAACGTACGCTCGTCTGCGGGTTGGCTGCCAGCAGCAGAGCAGTGGTCGCGGACGGCGCAGGGATCGCGCTCCAGCTGCCTCCGTTATCCGTCGAGAATTGCCAGGAACCGTTTGCCGAGGCGATACCGGTCACCGCGATCCCGGCAAGTGCGCCGGCATTGCTGTCCGTTACCTGACCACTGATCAAAGCCGACACCAGCGTTCCGCCGTTGCCCGGGCTGTTCTGCGGTACTGCGGCCATATTGTTCGCGCCCAAGAGAACCGGGGCCGCGTTGACGCCTTGCGACACCGCGATCTGCAGCGATTCCATGAAAGTGTCCACGCCGCCGTACAGGACGCCACCACTGTCGCGGACGGTCCAGGCGAAAGTTCCGACGCCACCGCCCGACGCGTTCGCCGGATTGAAAACCATGGTCTGCAGCTGAGCCAGGGTGTAGCTGGTGTTCGCCACAACCGTTACGCCATTGGTCAGAACCAACTTCCCAAGCACTGCGGGGGGTACGACGGTCACGGTGTAGGTCAGCGCCTGTAAGGTCTCGTCGGCCCCTCCCCCAGGTCCGTACGTCAATCCTGCGAGTCGGAGGCTGGCAGACGCTGCGGTTGTCGTGGTCATCACGTCGCTCACGGTTCCGGTCAGCCGAACGGGCGCGTCGTTCACAGGAGTGATGGTGAGCGTAAAGGTGGTTGACGCGGTCAGTGTTCCATCGGAAACGCTGACCGTGATGTTGACCGGACCGTTGGCGTTCAGGACCGGGCTGAGCGTCAGCGTCCGGTTGGCCCCGCTCCCGCCCAAAACGATGCCGCCTGGGGCGACGACTGCCGCGTTGCTCGAGGTCGCCGTCACCACCAGCCTTGCGGCCGCGGTCTCCCCATCCGCAACTGAAAAAGCAATCGCGGCGGTCGGGGCGTCTTCCAACGAAGACTGGGGTCCGAAGACAGTGATTGTCGGAGCGGTGTTGGCCTGCTCGTAGGCGCCAATGTCCGGCACGCCGTACCGCGCGATTCCACGCTGGTCTGCCGGCGGCGCTGACGGGTCGCCCGTGTTGATCGCAGCAGAACCGGCAAGCAAGGCATGCGTCGGGCCAAAGCCACCGTTGGCTACGAGGGGGCCGAGTCCCGCCGATACGGGATGCAAGTCGGTGATCGCCAACAAGCCGGCACTGTTGTCCGTGTCGATGTTGTAGCCCTTCGACGTCTGTGTGAAATTGGTGTTGCCGTTGATGTTGGCGGCCAGAATTGTGTTGTCCAGCCTGAACACCCCCGCTCCCCCTGAATACAGGCCACCACCGAACCCGACCTTCGCACTGTTGCCCGTGATCGTCGAGTTGCTGACGGCGACAAAGCCGGGAAGCACACCGTCCAGGTTCGAGTACACAGCGCCGCCGGAAGAAGTCGCGGTGTTTCCGCTGAACGTACTGTTATCGACCGTCAGCAGCGTGCCGGTGTAATAAACCCCACCGCCGCGCGAAGCCTGGTTACCATCGATGGTGACACGGGTGAGCGTCGCAGAGCCGCGATTGTTGAGGCCTCCACCGCTGCCTCCTGCGGCTATGTTGCCGGTGATCCGCGCATCCTGCAGGCTCAACGTGCCCTGGTTATAAATGCCTGCACCCAGGTTGGCCGTGTTGCCGCTCACGATGACATTGCTCATCGACACGTTCGCCGTTGCCCCGATCGCGACGCCGCCGCCCTGCGAACCGGCAGCGCCCCCTTTGATCGTCAGGTTCGAGAAACTGACGGTTCCCTGGAGCACTTGAAACACCCGCTCCAGGCTATTGCCGTCGATGATGGTGGTCGCAGCGCTTGCGCCGACGAAGCTGATATCGCTGTTGATGTCCAGGTCACCGGTGAGGTTCGCGTCTTCAGTGATTCCCAGCGGAGCGGGGGTTACGTTGTTGGACGGATTGGCAAGTGTGGTCCGGTAAGTGCCCGCCCCCAGCAGGATGGTATCCGCGCCCGGGTTGGCATTTGCTTGGGTAATGGCCCAGCGCAATGACCCGACCATTCCGTCGGCGACGTTTGGGTCTGCCGTGTAGGTGGTCAACACGCTGCCATAGAGTCCCTGCTCGGCCAGACTCGGCGCAACGGTCGCTTCAATCAGTCCGGTCTGATATTCGAGCGCCCAGTTCCCGCCGAGCGCCGCGGCGCCCGTCAGGTCACTACTTGCTGCGACGTCGGCGCCGGTGAGCGCCGCGAGCGTGTCGATCATCTGCAGGCCGATGGAGTCCGCTGCGACGTCGCATCCATACAGCAGGAAATCGGCCCCTCCGGCAAGCGCGGTGCCCCAGTGCACGATTTCCCCAGCGCGATCGGCAAGGGTTGCGGCATCCAGCCGTGTGCTGCCGACCTGCGCCACACCGTCTGCGCCGTGGCCGAGAACATGCACGGCGACGACGCCAGTGCGTGCAGCCAGCGTTTCGGTGATTCGGGCGATGCCGTCTTCGCCAACGCCGATGCGGATGATTTCGATCGGGCGGCCTGCATCCCGCTGCGCCTGCAAATCCCGGATCAGGCCATCCGCGTCCAACACCGACATGTCGACGAAGGCCAGTTCGGTCGGTACCTGCACCGCCACGGCGCTGGCATCGGCAGCCGGATAAGCCACCGCGGCGTCGGCCGTCGCGTACTCACCCCCCGGGGACAGGGTGCGGGTTTGCGCGTACCCCTCGAAGCCGGCACCAAGCGCCAGCCCCGCCGCCAGGTCCGCCGAATACAGGATGCGCGGCTCGATGACCTCCGCAAGAGGCGCCCTGCGATGGGCCCGGGCAGGGTTCAGGCGGCGCAGCCAGCCCATGTCAGGTGCCCGTCATCACTGCAGCGTCCGCACTGGCGAAAGCAGCACCGTGTCCAGTTGCAGGCGCAGCGACGAGGCATCGACGCCCCGGGGCGTCGATGGCGCTGCCGGCCGCTTCGTGGCGGGAGCGATCGCCTCGCCGAGTTCGGCCTTGCAACGCAAACCCGCGGGCAGTGACAAATCGGCATTCGGCAATTCGAGCCGCATCCGGAAAGTATTGCTGGCGCCGTCGATCAGCCGGTCCACCACGGTCACCCGCGCCAGCCGCGGCGAGGCGCCGGGAAAGTCCGGCGTGACCGTCACCGACATTCCCATCTTGACGGCGGTGTACAAGGTCGATGGCAGCACCACCTCCACCCGCAACGGATTGACCACCGCGACCCGGAAGATCGCCTTGTCCTCGACCCGTTCGCCCGAAGACAGAAAGCGCTCCGCCACCACGCCAGTGATCGGGCTGCGGATGGTGCGCAACCCGAGCTGGGCCCGAGCCAGGTCATGCTCGCGGGCCAGGATCCCCTGTTGTTCTCGCGCTTGCGCCAGCCGGTTGTCCGCCACCAGCGCGTCGGCACGGGCCTGCTCCAGCGCCTGGCCGGAAATGAACTGTTTCTCGGCCAGGTCGCGCGCGCGCACCAGCTTCTGGCGGCCGAGTTCGGCGGTGGCTTCGGCAGCCTTCAGTTCGCCGACGGCCTGCGCCTTGCTGGACGCGACGGCGACGGACTGGCGCTCGACGTCGGCGCGCAAGATCACCATCGGCTGGCCGGTGACGACGCGGTCACCGCGCTCCACCAGGGTGGTCTCGATCACCCCGACGACCGGGCTGCCGATGTCCGAGATGCGGAACGGCTCGATCAGGCAGCCTAGCGGCTGGGCAGCGAACGTCGAGCCGCAGTGAACCAGCAGTCCGGCGATGACCAATCGATTACGTTTTTTCATGCAGTACCTGTCGGCTGAATGTGAGCTCTCGCTCTTCGGCTTCGGAAGCTCTACAGATTGTTACACGGTGTTTCTTCTGGGTAAAGGATTCGATGGCCTGGGTGACGCGCACAGTGGGAAATCCGAGCAATGCCGCACAGTTGCAGCGCTTTATCAACGCCCTCCACCAAGCGGGACACCACCGCTCCAGCAAAGGAAAGTCGAGCGCCAGCAGGGTCTGCGTGCTGCCGGGCTGCCCATGCCTACCCGCGCGGCCAAGAAATTGGCGATCGATGCGCGACGATGCGTTGTGTTGGCAGAGGATGACGTGTAAACCACCCGCTTTCAGGACGTCGGCATTCAGCAAAATATCCGTTCCACGGCCGGCCATGCTGGTGGCGACCGTGATATTCCCGGTGCCGCCGGCGGCTGCGATCAACCTGCTTTCATCCTTGTCGTGGCGAGCGTTCAAGACCTGGTGCGGCAGCTCCAGGCTCGTCAGAACCCGCGACAGCGACTCAGAATTCGCCACCGACTCGGTTCCGATCAGCACAACGCGTCCGGCTGTGCGAGCTTGCGCGGCCGACCGCGCTGCGGCCTGCCACAGGGCGGCGCTATCGGGGAATAGCCTGGAACGCATGCGCTTCAGACGTGGTGGCAACCGCCGCGGCACCACCACGATCCGAAGCCGATAGACCGACTTCAGCTCACCAGCGGCCTCACGGAGGGTGCCGCTGGCACCGGCGAGGCGCAGGAAACGCGGAAAAAACCGCTGGAACGTGATCTGCGTGACCGTGGAATTGCTCGATGTGTTCTGCACGCATTCCTTCAGCTCGACGAACTGATGCAGTCCCTGCGACCAAGCCCGCCCCGGCGCGGCGCGCCCGGTTGTCTCGTCGATGAGCATTACCTTGCCTTCGTGCACCACATAGTCATGGTCCCGGTGCAATACATGCAGCGCGGCAAGCGCCTGCTCGATTACGTGCCGGCGGTGGACGCGATGTCGATGCAATGGGTCCCCGCTAAGGGGCCATGACGACAGTCGCTCGATGCCGAGCGCTGTCAAGTCGACGCGCTTGCCTTGCGCAGAGCGGCGGAAATGTCGCCCTTCCTCCAGGGACCGCGCCTGCACCAGCGCTTCCCGGTGGAACTCCCGTTCGGCTTGCGAGCCACCGCTGTTCGACAACACCAGTGGCATGCGCGCCTCGTCGATCAAAACGGTGTCGGCTTCGTCGATGATGGCCATGCACAGGCCGCGCAGCACCGGCGCCTCGCGCAACCCGCCCTGCTCGATCCGGCGGGCCCGCTGTTCCAGCGCCGACAGGTCGGCGGCGCGTGCCATGCCGTCACGCAGATAGTCGAAAGCCAGCTCCTTTGCCGTGCAGTAGGTGACATCGCAGGCATAGGCCTCTCGCCGCCGGGCGGCGAGCATCGGCTGGGTCACGGCGTCGACCGAAAGTCCAAGCAACGTGAAAAACGCCCGCAGATGATCGGCATCGCGCTGCGCCAGATAGTCGTTGGCGGTGACCACGTGCACCGGCGTCCGCCCGAGCGCGGCCACTGCCGCCGCCAGCGCGATCGCCGCGGTCTTGCCTTCCCCCGTCGCCATCTCCACCAGCCGGTTGTCCAGCAGCACCCGGGCGGCAAGCAGCTGCTGGCGGTGCGGCGGGTAGCCGAGCGTGAGTGCCAGCGCGCTCGAGACAAGGGCCATTGCATCCAGCAACCATGTCTCGTGGTCGGTCCCCAGCTCACGCAGGCGCTGCAAACGCTTTGGCAGCTGCGACGCCGGCAGCAGCGGAAGGGATGCCGCCGCGTCCACAAACCGCTTCAGCTTGCGGGACGTCAACGGACGAGCACTGCGCGGCCGCGGATCGTGCGGCGCCTGCTCCGGATAGTCGCCCCACACCAGGCCGGGAAAGGGCCAGGTGGGTACGTCGGCCCGCGCGCTCATGTTTGCCCTGTGGGACTGAATTGCCGCACCAGCAGCTGGCGCATCACGCGGATCCCCTGCAGCGCCAGCGGCTCGGGCTCCAGCACCAGCTTGACCCAGGCCCGGCCCCCGATGCGATCGGCCATGAGGGACGGCACCAGCACGTCGAGCAGGAACACCGGTGCCTGCGTACGCAGTCCGTCCTTGTCGGCCGGGTCGACGTTCACCGGACCGCCCTGCCGGTCTCCGAGCGCCGCGTTGGGGAGCTGGCGCGTCGCGGCCGGCGTCTCGTTCTGCAGGGCGGCGGCGTGGATCGTCAACGGCGCTTCCGCCAGCCGCACTTCGATCGCCTGGATGCGCCCGCGCACCCGCAACAGGTCTTCGTCGCGCAGCACCAGCCGCACCTGCGCCGGCTCGGGCGCAAGCACGTAGCCCAGCATCGCGCCGCGCTGCGCGAAGCTGCCTGGCAGATCGCGCTCGCGCGGCCAGACCGCGCGTCCCGCCGTCCGGGCCCGCAGTTCGAGGTCTGCAAGCTGCTGCTCCGACCGCCGCAGTTCCGCGTCGTTGCGGAGAATGTCTTCGCCCAGTTCCAGTGCCCGCGTCGGATCCTGCAGCAATGCCTGGTACTGCTGCGCCAGGAGGCCCGCTTTTTCGCCGGCGTTTTTTTCGCGTCGCGCCGCAATCACCGGGTCGGCCAGTGTCAGCACCACGTCTCCTTCGGCAACGGGCGAGCCGTCTCGGACCATGCCCGTTTCGACGAAGCCGCCGCTTTCGGCCCGCAGCTGGGCCCGCTCAGGCGGCCAAACCACTCCGCGCGCGACCACGCTGGCCGGCGCCGGAAGCACGAACACCGCCAAACAGACGACGGCCGCCGTGGCGCCTGCCGTCACCAACGCACGTCGCCGCGCCCGCGGATCGGGAGCTTGCGCCACCGAGCGCAGCAAGGCGGCCAGCGATGACTTGCCCAGCCACGCCAGCACCCCCAGGCCCGCCAGCCATCCCAACAGCCACGACTGGTGTCCGAGCCAGAACACCAGGGCCAGCAGCAACCCAAGCCGATACAACCAGGCCGCGGGCGCGTACAGCACCAGCCACTTGCGCTCGCCCGCAGCCACGGCGCCGCGCGGAATGGCGCTCTCTGCCCGCACCACCCGCTGCCACAGCGCCGTCCACCAGCCCTGGCTGCGAAGCGCGAGATTGGGAAGCTGCAGCGCGTCGCAAAGCAGGTGGTAGCCGTCCAGCCGCAGCAGCGGATTGGCGTTGAACAGCAAGGTGGAGACCGAGCAGATCAGCACCACGACCATCGCTGAATCCCGCGCCAGCCCCGGGCTCAGCACCAGCCAGGCGAACAGGGCCACCGTGGCCAGCGCCAGTTCGATCATGATGCCGGCCGCGCTGACGATGGCGCGCTGCCGCGCACTGGCAAACCCGTTCGCGGCGCTGGCATCGACGTATGGGGCGGGCGTCAGGAACACCAGCGACATCCCAAGTTCATGGACCGCGCCACCAAAGCGCCGCACCGCCATCGCATGGCTGATCTCGTGCAGCGCCTTCACCAGCGGATAGGCGACCCACGCGATCGCATAGCTCGATGGCGTGGCCAGCAGCCGGAACGCGTCGGCCTTGAGTTGCGGAAGGTTCACGGCCGCCGCCAGCGCCGCCAGCGCAATCGCGAGCAGCCAGAACACAAACACGCTGCGGCGCCCCAATGCCAACGACAGTGGCGCCAGACGGTCCAGCAACCGGGTCGGATCGAACAACTTCATCCGCAGCATCAACGGATTGATGAAGGCGCGCCGCTTGCGCTCGTCCTCGTCGCTGCGGCGGGAAAACAGCAGCGACAGGTAAGGCGCGGCGTCGAACTGCACCATCCCGGCACGGAACAACTGCGCCAGCAACCGCAGGATGTCGTCCTGTGTCGGTGCGTCGTCGCCTTCTTTCTCGAGCAGCAGCTGCCAGAGGCTGGCGACGGTCGCAGCACCGTTGCAGCGGCCGGCAAAGGCATACGCCGCCGGATTCAGCCGGAGCTGGCGTCCCGAGCCAGCCTCGACCAGGATGTGCCAGACCTGGTCGCGCACCTGGTGCCGCACGATCTTCAGGCCCGCGGCCAGGCTGGGCGTCAGCGGCGCGACGCGGTACCAGGAGCTGCTGACCAGGGCCTCGGCCATCTACAAGGCGATCGTCCACAAGGACAATCGCAGCCAGCTCAGCGAGCGGTGGAACAGCAGCCAGGCCAGGCTGCGTTCGCCCACCTCGATCTTGGCGACGCCGCTGAGGCCTGGGCGGAGGTTGGCTTGCGCCTGGTCGGGTGTGGCTTCCACCTCGAAGTAATTACGGCCCTCGGCGGACGTCGCGACCGGCACGATGCGCCGCGTCGTGAACCGCAGCGGCTGCTCGGGCCGCGCGGCCAAAGCCAGCTCGCCCTTCTGGCCGGGCCGGATCGCTGCGATGTCGGTTTCGTCCACTTCGACGATCAGCCGGAAGCTGTCGTTGGGCGCCAGCACCATCAGCACCTCCCCGCGCTGCACCGGAGCCCCGAGCGTTTGCGACAGGTCGCCTTTGATCACGATGCCGTCGAACGGCGCCTGCAGCCGTGCGCGATCGAGCTGCGTTTCGGCGAGGCTGAGGAGGGCCTGGGTTTCCGCCGCCTTCGACTGGCTGATCACCATCTGGGTCCGGTCGTTGCGCGCCTGCGCCGCGCGGTAGCCGCTTTCGTGCTGGCGCAACTCGCTCTCGCGCCGCTGGCGCTCCAGCTCGAGGTCTTGCGACGACAGCTGCGCCAACACCTGGCCCGCGACCACGCGGTCGCCCGGGCGCACGTTCGCCTGTTGCAGGAAGCCGTCCGCGGCCGCGACGACCGCCCGCTGCACCGATCCTTCGAGCCGGGCCGGAGCGCTGACGCGCCATGGCAAGGGAAGCGCCAGCAAGAGCGCCACGACCACCACGCCGATGGCCCACGCGCCCCGCTTCTTGCCAGGCCTTGCCAGCTCGCCGCGCAGCGATTCTCCAAGGCGCGCGTGCCAGGGCGTTTCCGCCGTTCGCTTCAGTTCCAGGACCGGCCCGGCAAAGCTCGCAATGTCCTCGCAAAGCGCGACCTGCGCGGGTGAAAAAAAAGCGCTCGGAGCGCGTTCCAGCGTGATGGCGCCGCTGACGCGCCGGCCACAGACGATCGGCACGCTGCAGGCCTGGCCGGTGCCTGCCAGCTGCCGGTTGGCCAGACTGATCGGCGGCGCGGTCATTGAGGGCGGCCACGCGACGCTGAGCCGCTGGTCGATCGCCTCGTGCATTGCCGCCGCGATCGCCACCGCCGCCTCGAGCCGCTGATCGAGTTCCGCCGCCTGCGAGCTCGCGACCAGACGCAGTTTGTCGCCTTCGAGCAGCCCGATGCTCACGCGGTGGCAGGCGAGCAGTTCAGCGATTTCGACCGACAGCGCTGTTGCGGCTTGTTCGAGGCCGCTCCTGGCGAGCAGCGCCGCCTGGCAGCGCAGGATCGCATCCTGGGCCGCCTGGGGCGGTTGCGGAAGGTCGGAAAGCAGCGGGAGAGGGGCCTTGTCCATGAACCAATCGGGATGTCCCGATTTTCACTGACAAGCTCATCCGGCGCCAGTGCGGCGGCCACGGCCGGCCAGCCCCGCCACTGGGGCGTGGTCAGCGCGCCACGGGAGCCTTGCCCAGCACCTCGCGTTCATAGCTATGCAGCGACGGCAAGCCGCCCGTGTGCAGGAACAGCAGGTTTTCGCCTGGCTTGAAGAAGCCCTTGCGCGCCTCCCCGATCAGGCCTGCCATGATCTTTCCGGTGTAGACCGGATCGAGCGGAATGCCTTCGGTGCGCGCCAGCATCTGCACCGCTTCCACCATCGCCGGATTCGGCACCGAATATTTAGGTTGCCAGTAGCCCCCAATGCTCAGCACCGACTCGCGCGGAATCTTCAGGTCGATTCCAAGCAGGTCGGCAACGGCCTGGGCTTCCCTGAAAACCAGCGGCTCCTGGTCCGCGGGATCGCGGCTGACGCCGATGCCGACGATCGGGATGGTGATGTGGTTGCCCAGAAAGCCGGCCAGCAAACCGCCATGGGTGCCCGAGCTGCCTGAGCCCACCACCACGCGGTCGATCGACACGCCGAGCTCGAAGAACTGCTGCTGCAGTTCCTGCGCGCAAGCCACATACCCGAGGCCGCCGAGCGCGTTCGAGCCGCCCCCGGGAATGATGTAGGCCTTGCGTCCGAGCGCCTCGACCTCCGATGCGACCCGCTGCATCGCGTCGGCCATGCTGCTGCCGCCGGGAACGACGGTGATGGCCTCCACCCCCAGCAGCCTGAACATGAAGTGGTTGCCGCTGGCGTCCTCGTCGTAGCTGTCGGGAATGCGCTCCTCGATCACGAAACGGCAGCGCAAGCCTTCCTTCACGGCCGCAGCCAGGGTGATGCGGCAGTGGTTCGATTGCGGTGCGCCGCAAGTGACCAGCGTGTCGGCGCCCCGCGCCAGTGCGTCCGCGACGAGGAATTCGAGCTTGCGGGTCTTGTTGCCGCCAGGGAACAGGCCAAGCATGTCGTCGCGCTTGATCCAGACGTTGGGGCCCTTGCCTGCGGGACAACTTTCGGCCAGCGCCCGGCTGAAGTTGGGCATGAATTCAAGGGGGGTGACGAACGGCGTATAGCGCCGGCGGGGAATGCGTGAGAGGTCCATGGCGTGATTGTGCCGCGAGCGCCGCGCCGATGCGCAGCGCTACCAGCGCAACACAGCGAGAACGTCCTAGCCGGCGCCGTGCGCCGCCAGTGCCGCGAACGCCCGGACCACTTCGGGCGGGGCCTGCACCAGTTCGATCAGCACTCCCTCGCCACCGACCGGCAGTTCTTCGCTGCCTTTCGGATGCACGAAGCAGATGTCGTAGCCGGAGCCGCCCCGGCGAATGCCCCCTGGGGCGAAGCGCACGCCCTTCGCGCCGAGCCACTCGACTGCCTTGGGCAAGTCGTCGATCCACAGGCCCACGTGGTTCAGCGGAGTGGCGTGGACGGCGGGCTTCTTGTCGGGGTCCAGCGGCTGCATCAGGTCGACTTCGACCTTGAACGGACCGCTGCCGATCGCGCAGATGTCCTCGTCGACGTTCTCGGCACTGGAGCGGAACGTGCCTGTCACCTCCAGGCCGAACAGGTCGACCCAGAGCGTCTTCAACCGCTGCTTGTCGGGCCCGCCGATCGCGATCTGCTGGATACCGAGGACCTTGAATGGACGGCTCATGCCGCGAACTCCACGATCGGCTGGTCCACAGTCAGGCTCTCGCCGGTGGCCGCCAGGACTTTGCTGACGACGCCGTCGGCGGCGGCGAACAGCACGTTTTCCATCTTCATGGCTTCGATCACCGCCACCCGCTCACCGGCCTGCACCTTCTGCCCCGGTCGTACCGCGATGTCCACCAGCAGCCCGGGCATCGGCGACAGCACGAACCGGCTCATGTCCGGCGGTGGCTTGTACGGCATCAGGGCGTGCAGTTCGGCAGCGCGGGGCGTGAGAACCAGCGCATCGAGCTGGGTTCCGTCGTGGCTGATCCTGACCGCCAGCGGATTCCGGCCGACCCCGCGCTCGACCTGCGCGGTGAAGGGCTTTCCGTTGGCCGTGCCGCGGATACGGGCCGCGCCGAGGTGCCATTTGCTGCAGATCTCGTAGCGGCCGCCGCCGGTCGTGACCGCGCTGGAGCCGGATTGTTCCTCGAAATCGCTGACGCTCGCCGCCTCCCGCCGGTGCTTGCCGTCGGCACCGAGGACCACGACGACAAAATCCTCGCCAACCGTGAATTGATGGCCCGGCAACTGGCCGCTGATACCGGCCGCACGCTGCAGCGCCCGCCGGTTCACGTAGGCCGCGAGGGCAATCAGGAACTGCGGATCGGCATGCGGCACGTCCTGGGCATGAAACCCCTTCCCGTAATGCTCCGCGATGAAGCCGGTGTTGAAGTCGCCGGCAATGAACTTTGGATGCGCGAGCAGCGCTGACTGGAACGGGATGTTGCTGGAGACGCCGCGGATCACGAAGCCGTTGAGCGCCTCGCGCATTTTTGCGATGGCTTCCTTGCGGTCCTGCCCATGCACGATCAGCTTGGCGATCATCGAGTCGTAGTACATGGGGATTTCGCCGCCCTCCTGCACGCCGGTGTCGACCCGCACACCCGCCAGATGCTGCGTGTCCGACGCCCACATCGTTTCTTTCGGCGGCTGGAAGCGCACCAGGCGCCCGGTGCTCGGCAGGAAGTTGCGGAACGGATCTTCCGCGTTGATGCGGCACTCCATCGCCCAGCCGTTGCGCTTCACGTCGCGCTGCGTCAAAGGCAGTTTCTCGCCGGCCGCGACCCGGATCATCAATTCCACCAGGTCAAGGCCGGTGATGCATTCGGTGACAGGATGCTCGACCTGCAGCCGCGTGTTCATCTCCAGGAAATAGAAACCCTGGTCCTTGCCCACCACGAATTCAACGGTGCCGGCGCTTTCGTACCGCACCGCCTTGGCCAGGGCGACCGCCTGCTCGCCCATGGCCTTGCGGGTGGCGTCGCTGATGAAGGGAGACGGCGCCTCCTCGATCACCTTCTGGTGCCGGCGCTGGACCGAGCATTCGCGTTCGTTCAGGTAGATCACGTTGCCGTGCGAATCGCCGAGGATCTGGATCTCGATGTGCCGGGGTTCCTCGACAAACTTTTCGATGAAGACGCGGTCGTCGCCGAAGCTGTTGCGCGCCTCGTTCTGGCACGCGCCGAAGCCTTCGAAGGTTTCCTTGTCGTTGTAGGCCACGCGCAAGCCTTTGCCGCCACCGCCGGCCGACGCCTTGATCATCACGGGATAGCCGATGTCCTTCGCGATGCCGACGGCTTGCTCCGCTGTTCCAATCGCCGCGTCGTAACCGGGGATGGTATTGACGTCGGCCTGCTTCGCCAGCTTCTTGGAAGCGATCTTGTCGCCCATGGCCGCGATCGAATAGTGCTTGGGGCCGATGAAGATGACGCCCTCTTCTTCCGCCCGGCGCGCGAAGGCTTCGTTTTCTGACAGGAAGCCGTAGCCCGGATGCACCGCCTGGGCGCCGGTCTGCTTGCAGGCAGCGATGATCTTGTCTGCCTGCAGGTAGCTCTCGCGGCTGGGCGCCGGTCCGATGTGCACCGCCTCGTCGGCGAGCTGCACATGGCGCGCGTCGCGGTCGGCATCGGAATAGACAGCGACAGTCCCGATGCCCATCTTTTTCGCCGTCTTGATGACCCGGCAAGCGATCTCGCCTCGGTTGGCGATCAGGATTTTTTCAAACATGGTTCCACCCCCGGCTGTCATCCCGGACCTGATCCGGGATCCATGGATTGCGGGTCCGGCCCGCAATGACAATGTTGCTGGCGTTCGTCATAGCGGAATGTTCCCGTGCTTGCGCCAGGGATTCTCGAGCTTCTTGTCGCGCAACATGATCAATGAACGGCAAATGCGCTTGCGGGTTTCGTGCGGCAGGATCACGTCGTCGATGAAGCCGCGTGCGCCGGCGACGAACGGGTTCGCGAATCTTGCCTTGTATTCAGCCTCGCGCGCAGCCAGCTTGGCCGGGTCGCCCTTGTCCTCACGGAAGATGATCTCCACCGCACCCTTGGCGCCCATCACGGCAATCTCCGCATTCGGCCAGGCAAAGTTGACGTCGCCGCGCAGGTGCTTGGAACTCATCACGTCGTACGCGCCTCCGTAGGCCTTGCGTGTGATGACGGTGATCTTCGGCACGGTGCATTCGGCATATGCGTACAGCAGCTTGGCCCCGTGCTTGATGATGCCGCCGTATTCCTGCGCGGTTCCGGGCATGAAACCCGGCACGTCCACGAAGGTAAGCACCGGGATGTTGAACGCGTCGCAGAAGCGCACGAAGCGCGCCGCCTTGATCGAGCTCTTGATGTCCAGGCAGCCGGCCAGCACCAGCGGCTGGTTGGCGACGATGCCCACCGTCTGGCCTTCCATGCGGCCGAAACCGATGACGATATTCTTCGCGTACTCCGGCTGCAGCTCGAAAAAGTCGCCGTCGTCGACGCTCTTGGCGATCAGCTCCTTCATGTCGTAGGGCCTGTTCGCATTTTCCGGCACCAGGGTGTCCAGCGACATGTCCATCCGGTCGGCGGGATCGTTGCTGGGCCGCACCGGCGCTTTTTCGCGATTGTTCAGCGGCAGGTAGTTGTACAGCCGGCGCAGCATCATCATGGCTTCGACGTCGTTCTCGAAGGCCAGGTCGGCGACGCCGCTGCGGGTGGTATGGCTGATCGCGCCGCCGAGCTCCTCCGCGCTCACCTCCTCGTGCGTCACGGTCTTCACCACTTCCGGGCCGGTGACGAACATGTAGGAGCTGTCCTTGACCATGAAGATGAAGTCGGTCATCGCCGGCGAATAGACCGCGCCGCCGGCGCAGGGCCCCATGATCAATGACAGTTGCGGGATGACCCCGCTGGCGAGCACGTTGCGCTGGAACACCTCGGCGTAACCACCAAGGCTGGCCACGCCTTCCTGGATGCGCGCGCCGCCGCTGTCGTTAAGGCCGATCAGCGGCGCGCCGACCTTCATCGCCATGTCCATCACCTTGCAGATTTTCTGCGCGTGACGTTCCGACAGCGACCCGCCGAACACGGTGAAATCCTGCGCGAACACATAGACCAGCCGCCCGTTGATCGTGCCCGACCCGGTCACCACCCCGTCGCCCGGAAACTTCTGCGTCTCCATCCCGAAGTCGGCGCAATTATGCTCGACGAACATGTCCACTTCCTCGAAGCTCTCCTGGTCGAGCAGCACGGTCAAACGTTCGCGCGCGGTCAGCCGGCCCTTGCCATGCTGCGCTGCGATACGTTTCTCGCCTCCGCCCAGTTTTGCGTCGGCCCGGCGCTGCTCCAGTTGCTCGATCGTCGTTGCCATCACTTGCTCCTTGCGCCCCGCGTCTCCTTCCACTCCGGGCGAAACACGTCAATCGCGTGATCACTTCGCATCCGCAGCAAAATCATGCCCTGCCCAGCCAGCCACGCGGAACCGCGGGGCCGGTCTCGCCGTTATGCTTGGGTATAGTTTCTCTTGCATGGAGTAGGTGATGAGCACTGGTGTCGGCGTATCGGTCGGTTCTTGCGGAGAGGCAGCCTGCCCGACCGACGCACAGCTGATGATCCTCTGCTTTTC
>JAYUHN010000115.1:0-2295 GCA_043766965.1 Ramlibacter sp.
CGGCCTCCCTTGAGCCTTACTTGATCTCCGGCCGGGCAAGCTCCCAATGCACGGGTGGCGGTCGCGTCGCCGTCATTCATTCACAGGCAACCTTTGCAGGAGATTCAAGATGACACCGAACAAGCAAGAAGTGAGCAGTCAGGGCAAGCGCAGTTCCAGCCGTGGATTCGCGTCGATGGACCCGCAGCGCCAGCGCGAGATCGCCAGCGAAGGTGGCCGCGCGGCCCATGAGCGCGGTACGGCGCACGAATTCACCTCGGAAGAAGCGCGCGAAGCCGGCCGCAAGGGTGGCCAGGCCCGGGCCGAAAACCGGTCGGCGCGCCAGCGCGCGTCCGGTGGCGCGGTCGCTTCGGCCAGCAGCGACTCCGGCAGCAATCGCGGCAACGCCGGCGACCGCTGACCCACGTCATGTCCGCGCTCCGTCGCGTCACCGCTTTCGGTCTGGTCTGCGTCGTGTCCATGCCCGGCTGGGCGGCGCCGAAGGCCGGTTCAGAGGCACAGCGACAGTACCAGCGGGAGCGGGCGCTGTGCCTGAGCGGACAGTCGAATCAGGACCGTGCGACGTGCCTGCGTGAAGCCGGGGCGGCGTTGCAGGAAGCGCGCCGCAATCGCCTGGAGACCCGCGCAGGGGCTGACCTCAAGGCCAACGCCGCGGCCCGCTGCAACCCCCAGCCCGCCGCCGACCGGGACGCCTGCGTGCAGCGCGTGATGGGCGCCGGCTCGACCCAGGGCAGCGTGGCCGGGGGCGGCTTGATCCGCGAAGTGGAAACGCCGGTCAAATGAAAGTCACGGCCGCAAGGCCGTGACCCGCGGCGCGGGCCCGCAACTGGCCGCATCCGCCTTCAACGTCCTGCCCCGCCGACTGGCGCAGCTTGGTCAGGACACCACGCCGGTGCAGTGAGCGCGCGATTTCCACGGCGCTCTCCCAGGATGGGCGGCGAAAGGGCAGGCCCGTTACTGTGTTGTACGGGATCAGATTCATGACGGCGTACTTGCCTTTGAGCAGGCGCACGATGCCGTCCAGCTCGTCGGCGCCGTCGTTGATGCCTTCCAGCAAGGTCCACTGGTATTGCACCGGATAGCCGGTCGTTCGCGCATAGCCTTCGGCAAGTTCCACCAGCAGTCCGGGGTCGATCCGCGGCGCCCGGGGCAACAGCCTTGCGCGCAGGTCCGCCCGGGTCGTATGCAGCGAAAGGGCCAGCGCCGGCTTGACCCGGCCCGCAGGCAGGCGTTCGAATACACGCAGGTCGCCGACAGTCGAAAACACCAGATTCTTGTGGCCGATGTTGCCGGCGGTGCCGAGAAGGTCGATGGCCTCCAGCACGTTGTCGAGGTTGTGCGCCGGCTCCCCCATGCCCATGAACACCACCTTCTTCACCGCCCGCATGCCGCGCGCCAGCGCCACCTGCGCGACGATCTCCGCACTTTCGAGCTGGCGAACCAGGCCTTCGCGGCCCGTCATGCAGAACACACAGCCGACAGCGCACCCCACCTGGGACGACACGCAAAGCGACTCGCGCGGCAGCAGCACGCTTTCCACCGTCTGGCCGTCAGCCAGGTCGATCAGCAACCGGGCCGAGCCGTCTTCGGCCGGATGCGCGCTGCGCAAGCGCGCCAGTGCCCGCAGGTCCGCTTCGATCGCCGGCAGCCCGGCCCGCAATGCGGCCGGCAGGAAATCCGCGGGGTCGCGCCGGCCGCTGTCCTGCGGCAGGGCCTGCGACCACAGCCGCAGCACCCGCTGCTCGTGGACAGGCCGGGCGCCCAGGGCCCGAAGCCGCGTCCGGAGCGTGTCGATGCGCATGCGGACAAGCTTAACGCGCGTCCCGGCCGGTCGCTGTAGCGCGGGCCCAGCCAGACCCGCGCTCAGAGCCCGAGGGCACTCAGGCCGGGGTGATCGTCCGGACGCCGGCCGAGCGGCCAGAAGAACTTGCGCTGGTCCGGAGCAATCGGAAGATCGTTGATGCTGGCGAAGCGCCATTGCATCAAGCCCTGCCCGGTGAACTCCCAGTTCTCGTTGCCATAGCTGCGGTACCACTGGCCGGCTTCATCGTGCCATTCGTAGGCAAAGCGCACCGCGATCCGCTCGCCGCTGCAGGCCCAGAGTTCCTTGATCAAGCGGTAGTCGAGCTCGCGTGCCCACTTGCCGACGAGAAATTGACGGACCTGTTCGCGTCCGACCGGGAATTCGGCCCGGTTGCGCCAGCGCGTGTCCTCGGTATAGACCTGGACCACACGTTGTGGGTCGCGGCTGTTCCACGCGTCTTCGGCCATGCGCACTTTCCGGGCGGCGGTCTC
>JAYUHN010000116.1:0-6146 GCA_043766965.1 Ramlibacter sp.
CTGTCCGTAGAGGAATGCGCCGGGATGACCAGCGTCGCAACGATGGTTCGCACCACAGAGGAGTCGCGCGCATTGGTGGCCCGGCGGCAGCCCGCCGTCATCATTTCGGCCAGTGGCATGGCCACCGGCGGACGGGTGCTGCACCACCTGAAGGCACTCGCGCCCGACCCGCGCAATGCCATCGTTTTTGCCGGCTTCCAGGCCGGTGGCACCCGTGGCGGACGCATCGTCGCCGGCGAGCGCAGCATCCGGATCTACGGCGAAGACGTCGCGGTGAATGCCGAGGTCGTGTCGCTTCCGGGCATGTCCGCCCACGCCGATGCGGAGCAGATCGTGCAGTGGCTCAAGACCGCTCCCAGGCCGCCTCGCGGGATTTTCCTCAACCACGGCGAGCCGGCTCCGGCCGATGCATTGCGGCAACGGATCGAGCGGGAACTGGGCTGGCCGGCCTCCGTTCCGCGTCTGGGACAGAGCGTGGAAATCGAATGACGCAACAGGCCGGCCTGCGCTTGCGGGCGCTTGGGATCGACACGCAGCAGGAGTTCGTGATCTACATGCAGCGCGACTGCCACGTCTGCCGCTCGGAAGGGTTCGAGGCCCGGACGCGGGTGGAGGTGAACCTGCGAGGGAGCCGCATCATCGCCAGCATCAACCTGGTGGATGCCAACCTGCTGGCGCCTGAGGAGGTCAGCCTGTCGACCAGCGCCTGGCGAAAACTCGATGCGGCCGCGGGCGATACCGTCACGGTGGAGCACGCACCGACGCTCGATTCGCTCAGCGCGATGCGTTCCAAGATCTATGGCCACCGGCTGGATGCCGCTGCGCTCGGCGCCATCATGGGAGACATCGCGGCGGGCAGCTACTCCGAGCTTCACATCGCCGCGTTCCTTGCCGCCTGTGCCGGCGGCCGCATGGATCTGCAGGAGACGATCGACCTGACCGGAGCGATGGTGGCCGTGGGTGAGCGTATCGACTGGGGCCGTGCTCCCATTGCCGACAAGCACTGCGTCGGCGGCCTGCCCGGCAACCGCACCACACCGATCGTGGTCGCAATCGCGGTGGCGGCGGGCTTGACCATGCCCAAGACATCGTCTCGCGCGATCACCTCGCCCGCGGGCACGGCCGACGTGATGGAGACGCTGACCCACGTCGATCTCGACGTGCCGACGATGCGGCGGGTGGTCGAGCGCGTCGGCGGCTGTTTCGTCTGGGGCGGTGCCTTGAGCCTCAGTCCAGCCGACGACCTGCTGATCCGGATCGAGCGGCCGCTCGATCTCGACAGCGATGCGCAGCTCGTTGCTTCCGTGCTGTCCAAAAAAATCGCCGCCGGCGCGACCCATGCCCTGATCGATATGCCGGTCGGGACCACCGCCAAGGTGCGCAGCGACCAGGATGCGACCGCCCTGCAGACACTGCTGGAGCAGGTCGCGGCGGCGCATGGGTTGCAGCTGCGGGTCTTGCGCACCCACGGATCGCAGCCGGTGGGACGCGGCATCGGACCGGCATTGGAGGCGCACGACGTGCTGGCGGTGCTGCGGGGTGCGGCGGCTGCGCCGGAAGACCTGCGCATGCGTTCGCTGGTGATCGCCGGCGAGCTGCTGGAGTTCTGCGGCCACAGCAGGCCAGGCGCCGGCAGGAACGAAGCGACGCGGTTGCTGGACAGCGGGGCGGCCTGGGCTACCTTTCAGGCGATCTGCGAGGCGCAAGGCGGATTGCGGGAGCCCGGTGTCGCCCGCCTGCGCGAAGCGGTGACTGCCGAGGGCGAGGGCTACGTGTCCGCCATCGACAACCGGCGGCTGTCGCGGGTCGCCAAACTGGCCGGGGCACCCGGCTCTCCCGCAGCCGGAATTGAATTGCACGCGAAGCTGGGCGACCCCGTGCAGGGCGGCATGCCTCTGTTCACGCTCCATGCCCAGGCGACCGGGGAACTGGCCTACGCGAAGCGGTATCTTGCGAGCCACCCGTTCATGACGATTGCAGACGTCAGGCCGCCATGAGGCCGGTGTGTGCCGCTGTTGCTGCTGGCCTGCGCCGTCCGCGAAGCAGGCGCAGTGTCGGTAGGCCTGGTCGCGCCGTACCGCCGACCTGTCGCAGATTTACAGCATTCCGTTCGGGTCGTCCATCCCGCCGCCATCTTTATGGTCGACCGCTCCCCAGTGAGAGTCCGTTCGTCACGCATGCGTTCCGACGCTAGAGGACTTTCATGAACGACGGACCCGCCGGCAAGACCAGCACGGCGCCATCGGAGCCATCGGAGGTTTCGGACGCGCTGCGACCGACACAACTGGCGTGGCTCGCAGCCGCTGTCATTTCCGTTTCTGCGGGTTATGGCGCCCTGATGCCGGTGCTGCCGGGGTGGCTGGGTTCGATGATGCGGGCGGCCAGCGCGGCGGAAATCGCCCGCCATGTCGGCTTCTTCAGCGGCGTGTACGCGGCCGGAGTGCTGGTCGGCGCGCTGTTATGGGGCGTTCTGTCCAATCGCCTCGGGCGAAGCAGGATCCTGGTCATCGGCCTGATCGGGTACGTGGTCAGCCTGCTGTTGCTGCTGATCCCGGTGCTGACCGGACTGTGGCTGCTCTACGCAGTGCGCGCAGCGACCGGATTCTTCGTGGCCGCCGTTGTACCCGTGGTGTCGGCACTGGTTGCCGGTCACACCCCTGAAGCAAAGCGCGCGCGCCGCTTTGCCTGGCTAAGTGCCATGTCGCTGCTGGGCTTTTTATTCGGCCCCGGAATGATCGAGGTGGCTGACTGGGCGGGCGCCCTGGCGGGTGTGGGACCGATCACCCCTGTCTCCTCTGCCCGGAATGTGATTGTCATGTCGGCGGTGCTCGGCACAGTGTCGATGCTCGGGCTGATCCGGACGTTACCGGCCCAATGCGACAGGGACGCAGCGGCGGACCAGATTCAGCGCACGGGCGGACACACCACTGCGCTGTACTGGCTCAGCGCAACCGTCATGCTTGTGCTTGCCGGCTTCGAGCTGGGCATCGTGCTCCAGGGGTTGCAGCACTCCGACATGACCACGCGCCAGGTCGCCTGGATGTTTGCCGAATGCAGCCTTGCGATGCTGGCGGTCAACGCCACGCTCTTTTTCACCGGACTGCTCGAAAAGATCTCCCCGCGCATCCTCATCGGGTTCGGTCTTGTGCTGGCCTCGGCCGGGCTGGCGGTGATGGCCTGGCACAGCGCCGAAAACCAGTTGTACCTCGGCATCAGCCTTGCGTCGGGCGGCACCGGGCTGGTCTTGCCTGTCATCGCCTATCTCGCCGCGGGGGTCCCGCACCGAAAGCTGGGGTTCACGATGGGTGCGCTGGCAGCCACCGCGGGCCTGGGCCAGACACTGGGTTCGTCGCTGGCGGGAGTCATCTTCGGGGCGCTCGGACCAAGCACCTTCGGCCTGCTGATCCTTCCGTTCGTGGCGATGCTCGCAATGTTGCTGATACGGCCGGCATGGTGGATGCCAAGCGGGCGAACGGCTGAGTGAGAAATCTCGCTCCGGCCATCATCGACTTTTCTCCGGCGCGGGCACCTCGGATGACCGTACCAGCAACACGGGACTCGCCGCGAGGCGGACGATCTGTTCCGCATCGCTCCCCAGGAAAACGCGTCCAACGCCGCGCCGTCCGTGCGTGCCTATAACAATCAGGTCGGCCCCGAAATTCTTCGCGTCGGCCACGACGAGGTCGGACACGCGTCCGGCAAGGCTTTCAAGCAAAGCGGTTTCCACCGGCACGCCGGCGGCCTCGACACGCGTCCTGCCGGTCTTCAAGATCCTTTCGCCAGCCTCCCGCAACACGGGGACGAGGTCGGCCGTCATCGAGAATCCGTCCATCCCGGTTGCGTAGGTGAAAAGATCGACCACATGAAGCAGACGCAGCTGCGCGCCAGTTAACCTCGCCAGTTTGATCGCCTCTTCCAGGCCCCGATCTGAGGTGGAGCTGCCATCGACGGGAACGAGAATTCTGGTGTACATGGCAACCTTTGGTATGAGATGAGCAGTCGGGCTCAGGCGGAAGAGCTTTTCGCCACGGAGACTTCCGTGAGTGCCGGAACGATACCTGCACGGTGCTGATGGGGTGCGCTGGCCGTACCGGCCGCCGTGGCCTTGCCTGGCTGGCGAATGCCAGCCAGCTTGATGCGTTTGAGCATGAGCGCGTTGATCGCCACCACGAGGGTGCTGCCCGACATCGACAGCGCCGCGACTTCTGGACTCAATACGAACGGAAAAAAGACCCCGGCCGCCAGCGGGAAGGCGATCGCGTTGTAGCCGACAGCCCACCACAGGTTCTGGTGCATCTTTCGCAGGGTGGCCCGGGACAACTCGATCGCGCCGACGATGTCGTACGGATCGCTCTTCATCAGCACCACGTCGGCACTCTCCATCGCGACGTCGGTGCCTGCGCCGATGGCAAAGCCCACATTTGCCTGGGTGAGCGCGGGGGCGTCGTTGACGCCATCGCCCACCATCCCGACCTTCTTCCCGGTGGCTTGCAGCTCCTTGATTTTCTGTGCCTTCTGTGCCGGCAACACGTCCGCCAGCACGACGTCGATGCCGAGATCAGCCGCGATGCGTTTGGCCGTAGCCGCGTTGTCGCCGGTCAGCATCACCACCTCGATCTTGCGTTCCCGCAGCTTTGCAACGGCTGCCTTGGCGCTCGGCCTGATCGCGTCGGCAATCGCGATGAGGCCGAGTACCTTACCCGCCTGTGCCACATGCACGACGGTGCGCCCGTCTCCTTGCAGACGGCCGGCTTCAGCCTCCAGGCGGCCCAGCGCGAGCTTCTGCGTATCCATCAGCAGCCGGTTCCCGAGGTATACCGTTCCGCCAGCGGTTTCAGCGCGTGCGCCCATGCCATCGAGGCTTTCGAACCCTGTAGGTGCCACGACAGTCAGCTCGGCCGATCGGCGCAAGATGGCCTGGGCCAACGGATGCTGGGACCCCTGCTCCACGGCCGCGGCTGCGGTCAGCAACACGTCCTCGGTCACCCCGTCAGCGACGACGAGCTCCACCACCTCCGGTTGACCCACAGTCAAGGTCCCGGTCTTGTCGAAAACGATGACATCGAGTTTGGTGGCGTCCTCGAGTGCAGATGCGTTCTTGAACAGAATGCCGTTCATTGCGCCCAGCCCGGTGCTTACCATGATCGCCATAGGCGTCGCAAGCCCAAGCGCATCGGGGCAGGCAATCACGAAGACAGTGATGGTCATGGTCACCGCGAACAACAGCGGTTCGTCCATCCACCAGAACCATCCGGCAAACGTCGCGACGCCGATGACGATTGCGATAATCACCAGCCATTGCGCAGCCTTGTCCGCCAGGAGTTGCGCCGGCGCCTTGGAGTTCTGCGCCTCCTGCACCAGTTTGACGATTTGCGCCAGCGCCGAGTCGGCCCCGACCTTTGTCGCCTTGTAGCGAAAGCTGCCGCTCTTGTTGATGGTTGCGCCGATGACTGCAGCGCCTGGTCCCTTCTGGACAGGCATCGACTCGCCGGTGAGCATTGACTCGTCGACCAGCGATTCGCCGGTCTGGATCGTGCCGTCCACCGGAATCTTGTTGCCGGGCCGGATCACCACGATCTCGCCGGCCAGCACTTCGGATGTCGGGACTTCAACCTCGGTGCCGTTGCGAATCACGGAGGCCTTTGTCGGCGTGAGGTTCATCAGCGCCTTGATGGCGGAGGACGCGCCCGCGCGCGCGCGCATTTCCAGCCAGTGCCCGAGCAGGATGAACACCAGCAGCACCGACACCGCCTCGTAGAACTGGCCGCCCTCGTCGAAAAAGAAGGTTGTGCCGACGCTGAACAGGTATCCGGTGCCGACGCTCAGGACGATCAGCGCCGCCATGCCCAGCGTGCCCTTCATGAGGCCACGCCATGCGGAGACGAAGAACGGCCAGCTTGGATAGATCACAGCGGCGCTTGCGAAGAAGAACAACCACAAGTCGAGCGCCAGGCCGAACGGCGGGGCAGGGGGCTCAAACATGCCTCCCATCGGCGCGTAGACAAAAATCGGCACGGTGAAGATCAGGCAGATCCAGAACCGGTTTCGCATGTCGCGCACCATGGCTCCCATGTCGCCGCCGCCGTGGCCCATCTCATGGGCCATTTGCGCCGACATGGCCGGGCCGTCAGCGCCGGGCTTGGCGT
>JAYUHN010000117.1:0-6135 GCA_043766965.1 Ramlibacter sp.
TTCACATCCTTCGCCTCCCCCAGCTCCCAGCACGCCTCGACCAGCTTGCCGCTCGCGGCGGCGCCGAGCACCGGATCGGCCAGGCCGTGGAACTTGCCCTCCAGCAGCGCGTCGGTCATCGGGTTCTCGATCGACCCGATCGCGTTCTTCACGAACACGTGAACGCGGCGGCCGTCGGTAAGCACGGCGGTGACGTCGACGCTGGCTTCGTCGATCGAGTCGTCCACCGTGGCGATCACCTTGCGGCGCAGCGCCACCATGTCGCTCCGGTTCACAACCGCATCGGAAAACTCTTCTTCCGCCGCGCGGCCGAACGTGAGGCCCGCCGCGCAGCCGTGGTACACGCTGAACTTGGCCTGCAGGCCATCGGCCGGCTCCTTGTTGCCGGTCAGTTCCAGCACCAGCGAATGCACCTTGAGCTCGATGCGCTCGACCTGCTCCGGCCGGACACCCTGCTCGCGCAACTGCACGCAGGCGTCGATGCTGGGATGGATCACGATGCCGCAGGCGAACGGCTTGTAGCTGTTCAACGAGATCTCGAAGCGCCGTCCCAGCTCGCCAGTGATCTGCGTCCAGTCGTTTTTGGTGGACACGGTCTGGGCAAATCCGCGCGGCGCCTCCAGCGCCTTCGGGCTGGCCGTGTAGCCATGCCTGGCCATCAGCGCCGACATCAGACCCGCGCGTGCCGCAGCCCCGGGATGGAACGGCTTGGTCATGGTGCCGAACTGCTCGCGCATGCCGACCGGTTGCGACGCGGCGATGCCCAGCGCCATCTGGGTCTGCTGCGCATCCAGCTTGAGCAGGCGTGCACAGGCCGCCGCCGCTCCCAGCATCCCGGTCGAGCCGGTGATGTGCCAGCCACGGTCGTAGTGCTCGGGGTACATCATGTTGCCGATGCGGCACGACACGTCGATGCCCAGCACAACCGAGTCGATGATCTCGCGTCCCGATGAGCCGCTGCGCTCGGCCAGCGCCAGCACCGCCGACGCCACCGGACCGGCCGGATGGATGATGGTCTTCAAATGGGTGTCGTCGAAATCGAAGGTGTGCGACGTGATGCCGTTGACCAGCGCCGCGCTGGCGATGTCGACGCGCTCGCGCCGTCCCAGCACCGTTGCCTGCGGCGCCGGCTCCAGCATGCGGACAGCGGCCAGCGCAGCGTCGGCCGCTTCGTGCCTGGCCGCGCCGACGGCGCAGCCGGCCCAGTTCATGAAAGTGCGATGCGCTTCGTGGTCGACCGCATCGCTCCAGCCGCGGGAGGGATGCGTCGCCACGAAGTGCGCGAGCATTTGCGTGATCGGCGGGGCGTCGTGGTCGGCGGCGACCTGGGTGTTGCGGGCCATCTGGGTCCTGTGACGAATGAAGAATGACGAATGACCAGACCCGCGCTCAGGAGTCGAGCTGGATATGGCGGGCCTTGGCCAGTGCGGTCCAGCGCGCGATGTCCCGCTGGATGAATGCACCGAACTGCGCGGGGCTCATCACCATCGGCTCGATCGCCTCGATCGACAGCTTCTCGCGCAGGTCCGGCGCTTGCAGCACGCTGGCGAGCGTTTCGTTGAGCTGGCGCACGATCGGCGCCGGCATTCCGGCAGGGCCGACGACGCCGTACCACTGCTGCGCGTCGAAGCCCTTGAAGCCGGATTCATCCAGCGTCGGAAGGTCCTTGAATTGCGGATGGCGCGCGAGGCCGGTGACTGCCAGCGGCCGGACACGGCCGGAACGGATGTGCGGCACCGCGGCGGCCAGCCCGGGGAACATGGCCTGGGTCTGGCCGCCGATCAGGTCGGTGAAGGCCAGCGAGATTCCACGGTACGGGATGTGCACCATGTACGAATTCACCTGCTGCTTGAACAGTTCCATGGTCAGGTGCGTGAGCGAGCCCTGGCCCGCGGAGCCATAGCTCACACGACCGGGATTGTGCTGCAGGTACGCGACGAATTCCGAGACGCTGGTGACCGGCAGCGAGGCATTGACCACCAGCACGTTGGGCGTGGCGCCGATCATGCCGACCGGGGTGAAATCGCGAACGGGGTCGTAGGGCAGCTTGCGAGTCGCCGGACTGGTCCCGTGGGTTGCGACATAGCCTTGCATCAACGTGTAGCCATCCGGCGCGGCGCGCGCCGTATTCTGGCTGGCGATGACACCGCCGCCGCCGCCCTGGTTGTCGACGATGAAGGTCTGCCCCAGCAGCTTGCCCCAGCGCTCGGTGACCGTGCGGCCGACCATGTCGCTGCCGCCGCCGGCCGCGACCGGGACGATGTAACGGATCGGCTTGTTCGGGAATCCGCCCGCAACTGCGGCAGCCGGCTGGGCCCGCAACAGGGCGGGCGCGAACGCCGTCGCTGGTACGGCGAGCAGCAAGTCGCGGCGCTTCACTCCGCCGGGCGCCGGCTACTTCTTGACCGCGTAGTTCGCGACGAAGTAGGACAGCAAAGCCAGGTCGTCCGGCGGCACTTGACTCAACGCCTCTGTCATGGCGCGCGTGTATCCCGGCCGGTCGCCAGACTTGAACCCTTGCAGCGTAGTGTGCACATAGTCCTCTTTCTGGCCCCCGATGCGCGGCACCCCCTGCCCGCCGTCCAGATCGGCGCCGTGGCAGAAAACGCATTTGTGCTCTTTGGCCAGAGCCAGTCCCTTGTTCATGCGTGCCGCATCCGGCGGCGCGGCAGGGGCCGGCGCCGGTACCGGCGGCAGGGTGCCGATGAAGTCGGAGAAGCCCCGCAGATCGGCGTCCGTCATCTGCTTCGCCAGCGCAATCATCGCTTCGTTCTTGCGACGCCCTTCGCGGAACAGAAACAGCTGCGTGATCGCGTAAAGAGAATGCTGGCCGGCCAGCACCGGTGTGCCGGCCATGTCGCTACGGCCGTCGGCGCCGTGGCAGGCCGCGCAAACCGCGCGGAAGCGCTCACCGTAGACGGCAGCGCCGGCAGCACTTGCAGTGCTGCCGGCGGCCGAGGCGGCGCTCACGCCAGCGGCGGCCTTCGCCTTTTTGGTCTGCGCGCAGACCGGCGAAACCGCCGCTACCGCGAGCGACACAAATGCGGCAGCCGCCGCGAAGTGCCGCCACGCCATCACGTCACTTGCCAGCGTAGCTGACGCGGTAGATCGCCCCGGCATGGTCATCGCTGACCAGCAACGAGCCGTCCTTCATCACCAGGAAGTCCACCGGGCGGCCAAGGTAGGCGTTGTTCTCGACAAAACCGGTCAGGAACGGCTCAAGCTTCACGCCGCCCTTGCCGTCCGGGAATGCAACCATCACGTCGGCGTACTTCTTGGTGCGGTTCCACGGGCCATGGCGGGCGATGAACATCGCACCCTGGTACTTCTTCGGGAACATCTTGCCGGTGTAGAACTTCAGGCCAAGCGTACCGGCGTGCGGTCCGGTGAACACGACGGGCTTCACATAATCGTCACACGATTTGCCCCAACCGAACTCGGGATCCGGGATGTTGCCCTGGTGGCAATACGGGAAGCCGAAGTGCTGCTTGCCGGGCTGCGTGACATGGTTCAACGTGTCGTTCGGCAGCTCTTCGCTCAGCCAGTCGCGGGCGTTGTTCGTGAACCAGAGGCTGCCGTCCTTCGGATCGAAGTCGAAGCCGACCGTGTTGCGCACGCCCGAGGCGATGGTTTCGTTGGCCGATCCGTCCAGGTTCATGCGATAGATCTTCGCGTACTCTCCCGGGTCGCAGATGTTGCAAGGCGCGCCGATGTTGTAGTAAAGCTTGTTGTCATGAACGCGCAGGTACTTCCAGCTGTGGTCGCTGCCGCCTGGCAGTTTGTCGGTCAACACCACGGGGTCGCCGAGTTTGTCGAGCTTGTCCTCGACATTGTCGTAGCGCACGATCTTCTTGTTGGTGGCGAAGAACAATGCGCCCTTGTAGAACTCAATGCCCGTCGCCTGCTCGACCTTGTCGATGATGACCTTCGGCTCTCGCTTGCCGTTGACTGCATTCTCCGGCAGGACATAGACCTTGTTGCCGACGAACAGCGTGCTGACGAAAATGTTGCCCTTGTCGCCTTGACGCAGGTCGCGCGCGTCGAGCACGCCGGAAGCCCAGGTTTCGACCTTGAAGCCCGGTGGCAACTTGAACTTCTTCGTCGGCAGATCGGCGGCCGCGGTCGGGATCGGGAACGCCGGAACCGGCGCCATCTTCATCGCGATGTCTGTCTTGGGCCGACCCTTGGCCCAGCCCGGTTCGGGTTCGCTGTCCTTGGCCTTGCCCGTGGCAGGATCGGCTTCGATGGCAAACGAAGCCGTGGACGCGCCAAGAAGCGCAAGCGTCGCGATGAAAACTGAAAGTCGACTCATATGCATATCTCACTCCTGTAATGTTGTTGTGGCAAAAGCGATCTGACCGCGCGGTCGAAGGCCTACCAGTGCTCGCAGCAGCGATGCGGTACCTCTCCGCCAATCGCGCCAACAGCAATATTCAACCATGCCAGCGGCTACTTCGAATAGGGGATTACGCGAACTCTTGTGCTGACGCACGACTGACAGCATGCCGATGCAAGCCGCACGCCGCGGACTGGTCGCGCCGATGCTGGAGCCGCTGTATTTGCGGGTTTCTGCGGGCCATGCAGACACGGCTCCATAATTCCCGCCATGCATGCCGTTCATGCCGCATCGCCGCCAGCGTCGGCGGCTGGTGATCGCCCCGTTCTTGCGTTTCAGATGCTATGAGCAAGGAAATCATCTACACCGTCAAGGTCGAATTCGGCGATTGCGATCCGGCGCGGATCGTCTGGTTTCCGAATTTCTTCCGCTGGATCGACGCCGCGTCGCGCCACTTCTTCGTTGAGTGCGGCGTCCCGTCCTGGCACGAGACCGAACGCACGATGGGTGTGATCGGCACGCCGATTGTGGACACCCACGCGAAATTCATGAAGACCGCCAGCTACGGCGACGTGCTGCAGGTCCACACCTCGATCGCGCAATGGCGGGGCCGGAGCTTCGTGCAGCACTACCGGATTGCCCGGGATGGCGACGCGATCATGGAATGCGACGAGGTGCGCATCTTCGCCGGCCGGCGCGAGGACGATCCGCAGTCCATCCGCGCGTTGCCGATTCCGGACGAGATCCGCAAGCTCTGCAGCTAGCTCCGGCGCGGAATCAGCCGATAACCATCCGGCCATCGGTGCGAAGCGGATAAGGCTTTTCGGGCGCCTCCCGGAGGAACAGAATCGGCGAGGCAACCAAGGAGGTCACCATGCGATTCACCCTCGGAATGCTGATTGTTCCCGCCTTGGCCGCCGGCGCTTTCGCTGCGCAGGCCGGGACGGTAACGGTTTCCTTCTTGACCGCGGCGAGTTACACCGAAGCCGGCAGCACCCCCCAGGACGCTGAAGAGAACATCAGGATCCTGGCCGGGCACCTGTACAAACTGGGCCAGACCAGCCTGCCGGCGGGCCAGGTCCTCAAAGTCGACGTGCTGGAACTCGATCTGGCCGGTACCGTGGTGTACTCGCGGTCCAGGGGAAGGTCGACGCGCCTCCTGGTGGGCGGCGCCGATTGGCCGCAGGCCCACCTGCGCTATACCCTGGAAGAAGGGGGCAGGACGATTGCCAGCGGCGACGAATGGGTCAGCGACAGGGACTACCTGCACGGGCCGATGCAGAGACCGGACAGCGGCAGCCTCTATTACGAAAAGCGGATGCTCGGGAACTGGTTTCGCACCCGCTTCGTCGACCGCGTTCCCCCTGCCGGCTGAGCCGGCCGCGCGTCAGGCGCGCCGGGCCACCCAGTACACGGCGCCTTCGCTGCCGTAACGTTCCGAGTGCGGCGTGTTGCGCGCCAGCTCAAAGGTGCCGCCGGTCGGGATATGCCGGGTGTCGTCACCCACCTGCAACCACATCTCGCCTTTCACCATCAGCGCGTTGGCGTCGAACGGATGGGAATGGGTCGCCACCACCTGGCCCGGCTCCCATCTGCGTTCCAGCACTTCGTCAAAACCTTTCGCCTTGGCGCCGGCCTCGAATTCGCTGAAGTTTTTCTGCATGAGTTTCTCCTTGTTGAAAACCGCTACAGGATCAGTATCGCCCGGAAATCGTTGACGTTGGTATGGGTCGGCCCGGTCACCAGCAGGTCTCCGAGCGCGTGGAAATAACCGTAGGAATCGTTCCGGTCCAGAAACG
>JAYUHN010000118.1:0-6127 GCA_043766965.1 Ramlibacter sp.
CGACTGCTTTTTCTTCGCTGGCCGGCTGCTGGAGTTCATCCGGGTGCAGGACATGGCGGCGTACGTCAAGAAGGCGACCCGCAACAAGGGCACGGTGCCGACCTGGCAGGGCAGCAAGATGGCGCTGTCCACCGAGATGGGCGACGCGGTGCTGGAGATGATGCGCAGCGCGGCCGACGGCAACTTCGTCGAGCCGGAGCTGGAGGCGGCGCGGCCGATGCTGCAGACGCAGGCGCGGCTGTCCCGTATCCCGACGCCCGACGCGCTGCTGGTGGAGACCTTCCGCTCGCGGGAGGGATTCCACATCTACGTCTATCCATTTGCCGGCCGCCATGTGCATCTGGGGCTGGCCAGCCTGCTGGCCTGGCGCCTGGCCCGCGATCGCCCCAACACCTTCAGCATGTCGGTCAACGACTATGGTTTCGAGCTGGTGAGCCCGCAGGAGTTTGACCTGGCGCCGCTGCACGAGCGCGTGGTCTTTGGCGCCGACGACTTGCTGCACGACGTGCTGGCTTCGCTCAATTCGACCGAGCTGGCGCAGCGGCGCTTCCGCGAGATCGCGCGGGTGGCCGGCCTGGTCTTCAGCGGCTATCCCGGCCAGCCCAAGAGCGCGAAGCAACTGCAGGCGTCCAGCGGCCTGTTTTTCGAGGTGTTCCGCAAGTACGACAAGGGCAACCTGCTGCTGGGACAGGCCGAGCGCGAAGTCCTGAGCCAGGAGCTGGAAATCTCCCGGCTGTCGGCGACGCTCGGGCGGATGCTGGGCAAGGCGCTGATGCTGGTGGAACTGAAACATCCCAGCCCGTTGAGCCTGCCGCTGATGGTGGAGCGCTTCCGCGAGAAGCTCACGACCGAGCAGCTGTCGACGCGGCTGGACCGGATTCTGCGCGAGATGGATAGCGACGAGCGCGCCCCCTCGAAATCTCAGCCGGCTTGATCGACGGCCTCGTCCACGGGCACCGCGCCGGTCGGCTGCGCATCGGCGTTGGACCTGGACTCGCCGCCCTGCTGCCGCAGTTGCGCATGGGGCGACTGGATCAGGTCGTGGATGAAGCGCAGCTTGTTCAAGGCCGCGGGGCTGAGGGCGAACGGATAGGCATCGTCCTGGCCCAGGCTGCGGTTCAGGCTGTTCAAAAGAAGTGTCAACGGCACCCACTGCTCCACCAGTGGCTCGAATTCTTTCGGTCCGGTCTCGAACGGATTGGTGACCTCGTCGACCTCGTCTTCGGTGCCGGGAACCGACAGGCGAGTGTTGTACGAGGCCGCCGTTTCGAGCAGATCCACCATGTGCAGGTAGTGGGCCCAGGTCTCGGCCCAGTCTTCCCACGGATGGGCCGTAGCGTAGGCGCTGACGAAGTTGTCCTGCCAGCTTGCAGGCGCGCCCGACGCATAGTGCGACTGCAGGGACTGGCGGTAATCCAGTTGCTCGTCGCCGAACAGGGCGCGGAAGTCGTGCTGCCGGCCGGCATCGCGGATGAGGCCATCCCAGTAGAAATGCCCCGACTCGTGCCGCAGGTGCCCGAGCAGCGTGCGGTACGGCTCACGCAGCTCGAGCCGCCGGCGCACCCGCTCGCCGTCGTCGGCTTCCGCGATGTTGAGTGTGATCAGGCCGTTGGAGTGGCCGGTCATCACTGGTTGGCCGGGCTGGTCGGCCAGGAACTGGAACACCGGGCCATCGTATTGGCCATCGGGCGGATTGACCGACACCAGTCCCAGCCGTGCGAGCGTGTAGAACAGGCGTCGCTTGGCCGCTTCGATGCGGTACCAGCGCTCATGGTTACCCGACGTCGACAGATCCGGCAAGATCTGCGTGAGGCGACAGCAGACGCACAAGGGGTTGGGGTCGGCGGCCGGAACCGCGAAATTGCAGGCTTGCTGCTGCGTGTTGTTCTGGCACAGGCGATACCAATGCGCCGAGGGGCTGTGCTTGCGCATTCGCCGCCACGTGTGATCCTGCCCGGGGACAGGCTCGATGGCGTTCAGCGACATGCGGTCGGGCAGGAACGCCAGCGTGCTGGAACAGCGCAGGCACAGCACGTTCTCGAAAAAGACTGCGCTGCCGCAGTTGTCGCACCGAAAAAACTTCATTGTCGGGCTCCGACGCAGAAAAAAAAACAGGCAGGCGGGGCGCTAGCCCGGCCTGCCTGCCTTGGTCCGGAAGATCAGGGACGCACGGCCAGGCTGTTGCGGACTTCGCGCACGCCGCGGGTGTTGCGAGCCAGATATTCGGCCTGCGACTTCTCGGCATTCGATTTCGCGAAGCCGGAAAGCGCCACGGTGCCATTGAGCGTTTCCACCTTGATCGAGGCAGCGTCCACCGTTTTGTCTTCGACGAACTTGGCTTTCACCGCGGTGGTAATGGCGGCGTCGTCGACGTAGGCCCCTGCGGTTTCCTGGCCGCGCATGACGGCGCAGCCGGAAGACAGGATGGTGGCGCCAGCAACGGCAGCCAGGGCGAGAGCTCGGATGTATTTCATTTCTTTCTCCTTCAAGTGAATCGGTTCTTCGGTGCCTGTCGTTTTCAAAAGCTCGCCCGCCGTGGCACTACGTCGGCGGGCTTGCGTCATCCCCGCCTGCGGGCGCTTTCGCCCGTGGCTGGTTGCCAGTCGTGCATATTAGTCAGGGCAGACATCACGACACCCGACAGTGGCGACGATTTGACCACGGCGATCAGCACCGTCGTGAGCGAGACCAGCCGCCACGGCCGTGTCACGACCAGCACAGCCCCCACGGCAACCGAAATTCCAAGGACCTGGAACGGCTTGCGGCGCATGTATGACTGCAGGGGCGGCGTGGCCATCTCCAATGCGAGTTGAGCCGGATGATGGCGCCACCAACTCCTGGCCGCACTGATCATGCCTCCAAGCCAGCCGCCGCGGCGCGACGGCCCCTGCGATGGACGGCGAGCGCCGTCGCCTTCAGCGGAACGCCTGGCATTGCCATCGCCGGGAGTGTCGGCCCCAGCTTCTTCTGCTTGTGCATCGCGACGCCCGCGCCCGTGTTCGCGGCCCTCGAGATGTTCGACGATCGCCAGCCGGCTGAGTGCCAGCCGCTCTGCCGGTGTCACGAGCGCGCTCCGGCCATCCGCAACGCTTGCGCGTCGGCCTCGAGCTGGCCGCGCAGTTCGGTGAACACCTGGGACGGCATGCCCTTGCGCGCATAGACCATGGCGACGATTCCCAGCACCAGGGGGCAGCCCGGCACCAGCAGCAGCGCCCAATGGAAACCGTCCATTGCGCCCATCATGGCGGCCACGCCGGCAAGAACCAGGAACACGATGAGCAACACCGCCGCGCCGACCCAGGCGACCGCTCGAAGCAAGACCTCCTTGCCGAGCGTTGCTGCCTCCTGCTGCGCCAGGGCGGCATAGCCGCTGAGGTGATCGACGACCAGTTCCGGCCGGCTGACCAGCACGGAGAAGATGGGATGCACCAGGGCCATCTCTCAGATCCGGGACGGTGACTCAGTAACCGTTGCGGCGGCGAGCCGCGACGATCAGGCCTGCGATCACGGCGCCGGCAGCGACCGCGATCAGCACCGAGCGAACCGGCTGCTCGGACACGTAGCGGCCGGTGACGTCGGCATAGCGGGACAGCTGCTTTTGAGCGGCAGCGGAGGCATCCGACGCGACGCTCAAGCCCTTGCTGGCCAGTTCCTTCGCTCCGCCGCGCAGGTCGCGCACCTTGTCGCCGGCCTTGCCGAGAACCTGGGTAGCCAGCTGGCGCGTGCTGTCCAGGGCACCTTCGGCGCTGTTGAGCGCCTCATCGGCGTAAGAACCGGCGGCGCCGCGCAGGGATTTGGGGGTCGTTGTGTTCATTGGAAATCTCCGGGGTTGACTTGGATGTGAAAGTCGGAAGGACGGTGGCCGCCCCTCTCATGGTTGCTGGCAAGGGTAGACCGGAAGGTCAGCCATTGCTGATCAGCGGCAGGCGTGACTGCATGTCGGCGGCGGCGATGGACGGCTGTAGGAACTGGCCGACATCCGGGGGGATATCAAGCCGGCTGCATACTTCGCGGCAGCACGGCCTTGATGTGCGTCCCTTCGCCCGGTTCGGACTCGACCGTGAAGCGGCCTCCGGCTGTTTCAACCCGATGCCTCATGCCCGCCAGTCCATGGGTGGACGGACGCACGTTCTCCACGTTGAAGCCGTCGCCGTTGTCCTTGATGTCGACTTCGATCTGCTCGGACGAATTGCGCACGCTGATGTCGACCCGTTCCGCCTGGGCATATTTTCCGATGTTGGTCAGCGATTCCTGGACCAGGCGGTAGACCGTGAGCTGGCTTGATTCGTCCAGGTCGACCGATTCAAGGTTGGTGGCGACTTCCATGCCGGAACGCTCGGCAAATTCGCGGGCGAGGATTTCCAGGGACGCGGTGAGCCCCAGGTTCGACAGCGAGGAAGGTCGCAGGTCTTCGATGATGCGGCGCTTCAGCGCGATGCCGCTGTTCAGGGTCTCGGTCAAGTGCTGGAGGCGCTGGGCGAATTCGGGCGCCTGGGTCCCGAGTTTCGATTTCAGGCGCGCCACGTCCAGCTTGGCGGCGGTGAGGAGGGCGCCGAGTTCGTCGTGCAACTCGCGCGCCAGGTGGCCGCGCTCGTCTTCGCGCACCTGCTGCAGGTGGGTGGCAAGTTCCGCCAGCGTCGCGGTCCGTTCGCGCACCTGGCGTTCCAGCAGGTCGCGTTCCTTCTGCAGGATCCGCTGCTGCTCTTCGCCCGCGACCTTCATGACCGTGCTTTGGCGCAGGTAGAGATAGAACGACAGCAGGCCCGCCAGGGCAATCCCGGCGATGCCGAGGCGCGAGAGCAGCAGCGACCTGCGCACCTGGGCCTGGCTGACCTCCATCCGGCGGGCGCTGGCGCGGATCAGTTTGACGGCCAGCTCGCGGATGGCATCCGTCTGCTCCTTGCCGGCGTCCGTCATCAGCACCGACTTCCAGGCCTGTTCGTTGCCCTGCTTGCGCAATCGAACCGACAGCTCCATTTCGGCCAGGTTCCGCTGCACGTTTCGTCCAAGCAGCAACAAGGTGGAAAATTCGTCCGCATCGGCGGCGTACAGCAACCGCAAGCTCTCCAGCTGCTCGGTCGTTTGTGCCACTGCCATGTTGTAAGGTTCCAGATAACGCGGGTCTCCGGTCAGGAGGAAGCCGCGGGAACCCGCTTCCGCATCCAGCACGTGCTGCAGCAGCTGGTTCAGCGAGCCACGGGTGCGGGAAGCCTCGGCGATATCGTCGAGCGCCGCGGTCGACCGGCGGTAGCCGGTCTCGTTGATGGCGATCAGGATGCAGGCGGCAAGCAGGGCCAGAACCAGACTGATGGCCAGCCTGGGCATTGAAAACGATCGCATGAATATCACTGCAAACTGCCTTTGTTATCAATAAAATCGCCAATAATCGACCTTAGAGGGAGACGGCCCTTCTGCGGTTGCTGTACAAACGGGCCTGTGCTTGTCGTTGCGAAAGAGAACCAGACATGATCAAAGTCGGAATTGTGGATGACCATGCCATCGTGCGGTCGGGGCTGAAGCAGTTTTTCTCCGAGCAGGTCGACCTGCGCGTCGTCGGGGAAGCTTCGAGCGGGCGCGAGGCCATCGACCTGGTCCGGACGACCGAACTGGACGTGCTGGTGATGGACCTGTCCATGCCGGGCCAAAGCGGTATCGACGCCCTCGGGATGATCCGCGCCAAGGCGCCGGACGTCGGCATCCTGATCCTCTCGGGTTATCCCGAAGAGCATTACGCCATGAACCTGATCCGCCAGGGCGCGAGCGGGTACCTCAACAAGGAATGCGAGCCGATGGAGATTGTCAACGCGATCCGCACCATCGCCCTGGGCCGGCGCTACATCTCGCCCGCCGTCGCCGAGCTGCTGGCGCAGCAACTCAATCGCAAGGAGGGCGGTGCCCCTCACGAGCAGCTATCCGAGCGCGAGTTCCAGGTGTTCCTGAAGCTGGCCAAAGGTGAGACTGCCGGCGACATCGCCAAGGCGTTGTCGTTGAGCGTCAAGACGGTCAGCACCTACCGCACCCGCCTGATGGAAAAAATGAGCCTGGCTTCCAACAGCGACCTGACCTACTACGCGCTGAAGAACAAGCTGATCGATTGAGTCGACGCCGGCGCCTCATGCCGGCGGTG
>JAYUHN010000119.1:0-6107 GCA_043766965.1 Ramlibacter sp.
GGCCCCGGGGACGCCATCTGGCATGAAAGACAAACGCACTAGCGGCAAGAATCTGGGCGGCTGCCGCCGGCACGGCGATCCGCCCGCATGGCTCGACCAGACATTGCCGCTGGAAGAGCGCCGCAAACTGCTTGACCGCGCGATCCGGGCCATGGGCTCGCACGACCAGGTTGTGGGGCGGCAGCGGGCCGGCGACGTTCCGGACCCGCCGCAACAGGGTCACAAGGAGTTGAAGCCTTAGTGCGAAGTAGTGAAAAGTTGCTTCGTGGCCCGTGGTGCTCTGGCCGAGCTGTCTGCGTTGTCCTACAGATGACCGGGAAGGCCGTGCCTACGGTGCCGCATGACTCCTCGACGATGGCCCGGCAATGCGGAAATCGCTTCGTCCGCTGCTATCGCCTGGCGCGCGCTGCCCTCCACCCGAAAGCCAGCCGTGCCGGGCCGTTCGGGCCGACGCATGATGGAGCAGGGCAGCTAGGTCGATCAGCAAGTGCTGTGGGTGGTTGCCGACAAAGGGTCGGCCTGCGCTCCGATGCCGCGGAAGGCTGATCGAGAGAGCATGGGGGCAGGAGTAATCGATGATCCCGTACGACGTTGACCCCAGCATGCATCCCTCGCAGCCCCAGCCCTCTCCGCTCGAGGACGGCTTCTCGGCCCCGCGCAGCAACGGCGACGCACGCGCCGGCCGTGACGCCCCTGCGCCCAGCTTGAACGATGCTCTCGCCGCCAAGAGCGAATTCTGAGCAAGCGCCATGCACATCCACCCCATCCATCCCGAGCCACTGCTACCGGAAAACGAACCGGGCACGCCGAATCCAACCCACCTGCCGGTCGAACCCGAGTTCGGTCCGTTGTTGCCGTTGGGCGAACCTGACGAGCCCGGCGCCAGGCCTCATAAGCTCTGATCGGAATGAGCATCAGCGTGCCCGTTCCCCCGCCAGCTCCGCTGCCCCATCCGGTCGATCCGCCGGCGGAACCGGCGCAGCCAGTGGAAGATCCGGAGAAGGGCCGCGCGCCGCCGGTCACCGAGCCGGTTGAGCATCCCCGGCAGCTGGTTCGCTAGTCTCCAGCAAAGGATTCCGCAGCCGTGCCGGCGCAGTCGGCGAGCAGCGATTGGACACCCTCGTCGAGTCCTGCGAACGGCGTCGCCTTTGCCAGCGCCATCCAGGTGCCGAAGGGAAGGGTACCTCGGGCGCGCTTCGGGGCTGCACGTGCAACGTGCAGTCGCGTTCCTTCGGCCAGCATCACGCCGCATTCGGCGGGCACTTCGTCGGGTGCGCCGATGCATCGGCCCTTTGCGTCGCAACCGAGCACGTACCAGCATTCGCCGAGATCCAGGTAGGACGCGCGCTTGGCGGTCTGGCGCAGGTCGGCCAGCAGGTCGGCACGCCGTACCTTCACTTCATGCACCACTGGTTCGGCATAGGCCTCGACCGACGTATTGCGAATGGAGAAGACATCGGGCCTGGCGATACACCACTGCACCGGTCCCGGCGGATCGCCGCACGCCACTTGCGCCCGCAGGCCCAGCCCCCGCCAGGCGATGCGTCCGGCCCGGCCCATCTCCCGCGCCACCTGTTCGACCAGCGCTTCATGCGCGGAAAATGCGGCCCGGTTGCGCGCAAGCGCCGCTGCCAGCAGCCGCACCCCGGCCTCGGTGACGCGCAACGACTCGTGGCCGGTCCGGGTGAAAATCCGGTCCAGCATGCCGGCGGCCAGCAGTTCGATCTCGAGCGGATCCTGGCACGGCCAGCCGGCGGAGCGGTAGATCTCCCGAAGTCGCCGCGCATGCGCTTTGCCGAGTGCGAACGGGGCGGGATCGGACGAAGCGAGGGCGCTCATGGACATGGATCGAAGGTTGTCAGTTTAGCGGCCGCCCTCCAGCGTGGACAGGGAGCGCGAACGATCCCGTAGGCAGGCTCCCACGTCAGCTGAAGAGATCGGCTGAGTGACGACGGTCGTGCTGGCATCTAAGAATCGCGCATGGTTGAAAGAGCTGTCTACGGCATCACCGCCGTGCGCTACGCCGGTTCACAAATGGTGGAAGCCATGATGGGGCTGATCGACAGCGCGCAAACGCGTTGGGACCTCCGCCCGTCGCCGCTGCGCGTCGTGGAGGTGATCGACCGCCTGGTGGAGGGGGACACCGTGATTTCGGTCTTTCCCGAAGAGGGCGGCGGCTTCGCACCCGGGCCAGAGGTCAAGGTCGATCTGCTGCCCGAGGGCACCGAGATCCTTGCACTCGAAGGCGATGCGCCGGGCCGCAGCATGATCGATCTCCCGCGCTTCTGATCAGACCCGGGGCGCCGGGAGTCTGAGCAGGCCCGTGGACAGCGCCGTGCCGCAGACAATCACGCCCGCGCAGAACACCATCCATCCGGTGACGGTTTCGCCAAGGAAGACCGAGCCATAGAACACCGCGAACACCGGCACCACGAAAGTGACCGCCAGTGCCCGCGGCGGGCCGGCCCGCTCGATCAGGCGGAAGTAGAGGATGTAGGCGATGCCGGTGCAGGCGATGCCGAGCGCCAGCAATGCCAGCCACGCCCGCAGGCCCGGCAGCTTGGCAGGCCAGAACCACAACGCAGGCAGCAAAAGGCCGAGCGTCGCGCCCATCTGGCTTCCAGTCGCCGTCACCAGCGCCGGCAACCCGCCGAGGTAACGCTTGGCGGCGTTGGCGGCGACGGCATAACAGGCACATGCCAGCAGGCAAGCGAGTACCGCCCAGCCCGGCGCATGGCCGCTGCCATCGCTCTTGAAGCTGGCCTTGTCCCACGCCAGCAGTGCGACGCCGACGAAGCCGATCACGAGGCCCAGCCCTCGCAACGCTCCCGGCCGCTCCTTCATCCAGCCCCACGCGATCAGGGCGCCGAACAGCGGCACCGTCGCATTGAGAACCGCCGACAGGCCGGTGCTGATCGACAGCAAGGCAAAGGCGAACAGCGCGAACGGGATGCCGGAATTGAGCAGTCCGATCACGAACACTGGCCGCCAATGCTGGCGTAATTGCGGCAGCAGCCGGCGCAGCCACAACAGCGGCAGGAGAAAGGCGGTGGCAATGGCGACCCGCAGCGCCGCCGTTGGCACGGGTCCGAACTCCACGATTGCGATGCGCATGAACAGGAAGGACGAGCCCCAGATCGCCGCGAGCAGCATGAAGTCGGTGAGCCATGCGCTTTTGCGCGTGGCGCCGACCGCCTCCGCCGCCGGTATCGTCAACTGCGTCGCTCCAGTGCCAGCAGCGCGCTCTTGCGCTCCAGTCCGCCGGCGTAACCGGTGAGGGAACCGTCCCGACCCAGGACCCGGTGGCACGGCACGATGATGCTGACCGGATTGCGGCCGATCGCCGCGCCCACCGCGCGAACGGCGGCCGGTCGGCCCACGCGCTCGCTGATGGCGCCGTAGCTGGTGGTGCCGCCGGACGGAATCGCCAGCAGCGCTTGCCACACCGATTGCTGGAAGGTGGTGCCGCCCTGCAGGTCCAGGGGCAGGTCGAACTGCACGCGTCGGCCGGAAAAGTAGTCGCGCAGCTGTGCCACCGCCCGCACCAGAACCGGATGGCCCGGCGCATGCGGCCAGCCGCTGCTGTCCGGCAGATGGCGCTGGCCGTCGAACCAGAGGCCCGCGAGGCCGCGGTCGGTGGCCGCGACGATCATCGGGCCAAGCGGGCTGTGGTATCGGACCTGCACGGTGGATGCATGAAATTTCATGGAATGACTCCTGCGGTGTGACCGGCTGACTCCAGCGTGGCCGGACGAAAGCGGGCGGTGGGGGGACGGGTCGGTGCCGTCGGCATGGCGCTCCAGGCGCGAATGACTGCATAGCTGCGCCACGGTTTCCAGGCCTGCGATGCGGCCTCGGCTTCACGCGCGGGACTTTTGGCGCCGGCGACGCCCAGCGCCTTGTGCAGCGCCACGTCGCCCGCGGGGAACGCATCCGGCCAGCGCAGTGCCCGCATCGCGATGTACTGCGCCGTCCAGTCGCCGATGCCGGGCAGCGCCTTCAACGCGCCGATCGTGGCAGGCACGTCGGCGCCGGCGTGCACCTCGAGCTGTCCGTCGGCGACGGCCCTGGAAAGGGCGACGATGGCGGCTTGGCGCTGTCGCACGATACCCAGCTGGCCAAGGGCGTCGCCACTGCAGGCGGCCAGAACCGCGGGCACGGGAAAGAGCCGGCCGATGGTGGCCCAGGGTGTCGCGATCGGAGCGCCGAAGCGGTCGACCAACCGCTGCGCGAGCGTCCGTGCGGCGGCAACGGTGATCTGCTGCCCCAGCACCGCGCGCACCGCGAGCTCGTATCCGCTCATCGACCCCGGCACCCGCAGGCCGTCGCCCTCGGGAAAGTGCCCGTGCAGCACCGCATTGACGCAATGCGGATCCGCATCCAGGTCGAGCCAGGCCCGCGCGCGGCGGATCACGAGCGGCAGGACTTCGCGCAAGGAATCGCTCACCCGCAGCAGCACCTGGTGCTGGTCGGCATTGAACTCAACGGCCAGCCAGCCGGCGCAACTCCGACCGGCGGACTCAAGCGCGAAACTGCGCGCCATCCGCGGAACATCCAGGGCCTCCGAGACAAATTCGATGCCGCCGATCCGGCGCTTGCGGAAAAAGGCGAGGATCGCCTCGACGTCGTACGGCGGCCGGTAACCCAGCTTCACCGTGATGCCGTTGTCCGGTCGCTGCGGGACATGGCGGCGAAGCTGCGTCGGGTTCAAGCCATAGTGGCCGGCAAACGCCGCGTTGAAACGGCGCACGCTGGCATAGCCGCTGATCAGCGCAACCTGCGTGATCGGCAGGTCGGTGTCCGCAAGCAGCTGCTTGGCCGTGAGCAACCGCCGGGTCTGCAGGTACTGCAGCGGGGAGACGCCGAACTGCGCCTCGAAGATGCGGCGCACGTGACGGTCGCTGACGCCGAGACGGGCAGCGAGCTGCTCGAGCACCGGCGTGCCGTCGGTCCAGGCATCCGGCTCGTCCAGCAGCCGTGCCGCCTGCCGCGCCAGCACGGCCGACGCATCCTGGATCGACCAGCGCAGCGAAGTGGGCGCAAGTTCGGGTCGGCAGCGCAGGCAGGGCCGGAAGCCGGCCTGCTCTGCTTGCGCGGCATGGCCGAAAAAACGGCAGTTTTCACGCTTGGGCGTGCGGACCTTGCAGACCGGCCGGCAATAGATTCCGGTCGAAGTGACACCGGTGAAGAAGGAGCCGTCGAAGCGCGCGTCGCGGGCCTTCAGGGCCAGGTAGCAGGCATCGGGCAGCATCGGGGCATCGTCGCGGTTCATTCCCGGATGATACGCAGCGCCGGGCGCACGACTGGCCGTTTCCGGACATGTCGTGGACGGATCGCAGCCTACAATTCCGCCTTTGTCCATCGCTCGCGACATCTCAACCATGCAAGTCACCCGATCCATCTTCAAGGCTTACGACGTCCGGGGCATCGTGCCCGCCGCCCTCAACGAGGACCTGGCGACGGCGCTCGGAACCGCGTTCGGCCGCATGGCGTTGCAGGAAGGCCAGAGGACCGTTGCGGTCGGCCGTGACGGGCGCCTGAGCGGACCGGTCCTGAGCGCTGCCTTGATCCGTGGACTCACGGCGGCCGGGGTCGACGTGATCGACATCGGCATGGCGACCACGCCGATGCTCTATTTCGCCGCCAGCACGCTGTGCAACAGCGGGATCCAGGTGACGGGCAGTCACAACCCCAAGGATTACAACGGCTTCAAGATGGTATTGGCCGGTCGTGCGCTCTATGGCCCCGAAATCCAGGCGCTGCGGGAGCTGGTCGAAAATGACCAGGACGCTCTGGCCGCGGCCAAGGCCGGCACGGTCCGCCAGGTGGACCTGGCCACGGCGTACCGCGACCGCATCGTTGGCGACGTCAAGCTGGCCCGCCCGATGAAGATCGTGGTCGATTGAGGCAACGGTGTGGCCGGTGCTTCGGCCCCGGCAATTTTTCGTGCCCTGGGCTGCGAAGTGATCGAGCTGTTCAGCGAGGTCGACGGCAATTTCCCGAACCACCATCCCGATCCCAGCAAGCCGGAGAACCTCAAGGACCTGATGGCGGCCCTGAAGACCAGCGGCGGGGAACTGGGGCTGGCCTTCGACGGCGATGGCGAC
>JAYUHN010000120.1:0-16151 GCA_043766965.1 Ramlibacter sp.
GGCCGCAGGCGGCACACGTCTCAGCGTTTCATGTCCATGATGAATGCCCTGGAATCCACGTCAACCCGTCCATACCTGATCCGGGCCCTGTACGACTGGTGTACCGACAACGGGTTGACGCCCTATGTGGCGGTGTTGGTCGACGACACGGTGCAGGTGCCGCGCGAATACGTGAAGAACGGGGAGATCGTTCTGAACATCAGCTTCGACGCCACCAGTTCGCTCAAACTCGGCAACGATTTCATCGAGTTCAAGGCCCGGTTTGCCGGCAGTGCCCGGGAAATCATGGTGCCGGTGAACCGCGTCATCGCGATTTACGCGCGCGAGAACGGGCAGGGGATGGCGTTCCCGGTCGGCGTTCCCGGGGCTCGCGACGAGGCGCCCCGTCCTTCACCGCTCTCGAGCGTTCCGGCTGCCGGTGGCGCGGGCGAAGGCGAGCCCCGCGTGGTCCAACTGGTCAGCCCGGAGCCGCCGCAGGATAGCAAGAACGGTCAAGATCCACCGCGACCGCCGAGTGGGCCGCGTCCTTCTCTCAAACGGATCAAGTAGCTAGAATTTTCCCGTGCCGATTTAGCTCAGTTGGTAGAGCAACCGCCTTGTAAGCGGTAGGTCGTCAGTTCGATTCCGACAATCGGCACCATTCAACCGCCAAGCGGTCAAGACCGTCGATTCATTGCTCTTTGCGGCTTTGAACTTTCAAACGGATTGAGGTAACCTGAAATCCACGGTCGCGCAGACGGCCTTGGAGGGCGGGCAGCACCTGCCTCAATTTCGCCGCCACGGCGTTGTTGCTCACGAGGAGACACCACGTCGGTCCCTCGATCGGTCCGGCCTGGACCGCTGAGCGCATGGCTTCGGGAATGAGTGGCGCAACAGCCTGGAGGCGCTCACCGGACTCACGCGCGAGTTCGGCCAGTCGGGCAAGCGTCGGGGATTCTTCGGCCGCTTGCATCAGCGTGACCGGATGGTGGCGGCGGTTGGTCACGGACAACGAAAGCGAAGGTGGTCGAGTGCACTTCATTATCACGGATGCCTGGCTGGCCAGAAGCCGCGCGGTTCACCTCAGCGGCACCCGGCTGTTGTTGTCTTTGCTGGCGCTGTCGCTCGGCCTCATGATTTTCGCGGCGGGACTTTACCATTGGGTGTTCCTCAAGGGCGCCCGGGAAGGTTGGCCTGTCATCGGAGCCTTGGTCAAATTGATGGTGAAAGACGAATTCGAACAGCGCGACCGGTTCATGCGCGAGAACCTCGACGCGATGGCGCGCAAGCTGGGCGAAATGCAGGCCAAGATGGTCCAGCTGGAGGCGCTTGGGGAGCGGGTGTCCGGGTTGGCAGGCATCAACCCCGCCGATATCAAGGTGAACCCGGGCCGCGGCGGCGCACTGGTTTCCGGCCACCCCCTGACGATCGAGGAGCTGAAGGCCACTCTGGCAGACCTGGACGCCCTGGCCGAACAACGCGTTGACCTGATGACGGTGATGGAGTCCCGCCTGTTCGACCAGAAAATTCGCAAGCTGATGGTGCCGACCCAGCACCCTGTGCATAACGGGCACCTCGGGTCCGTTTTCGGCTGGCGCATCGATCCGTTCACCGGCCGGTCGGCCTTGCACACCGGACTCGATTTCCAGGCCGACACCGGCGCGGCCATCCTGGCCGCCGCGGGCGGTGTCGTCGTCACCCAGGAAGTTCATCCCGCCTACGGCAACATGGTGGAGATCGATCACGGCGACGACCTGATCACACGCTACGCCCACGCCTCCCGGGTCTGGGTCAAGAAGGGTGACTTGATCAAGCGCGGCCAGAAAGTCGCGGAGGTGGGCACAACCGGCCGCTCGACCGGTCCGCACCTGCATTTCGAGGTGCTGGTGCAGGGGGTCCCGCAGGATCCTCAGAAATTCCTGGCGGCGGGTCAGAACCTCGGCCTGTCACGGCTGGCCAAGGCCGTCGTCGGGCCCCCGCTCCAGCTGGCCGGCCGCAGGTAAAATCAGCGGCTTTGCCGGGACCGCCGACGCACTTGCATTGGCCGGGCCCGGCCTTACTTTCATCCTGAACAACAAAGGATAGCGCTGCCCTTCGGGCCCCGGTGGGCTCGCGGGGCGGTATCGCGTTCATGGCCACCAATCTCCTGACGAAAATTTTTGGCAGCCGCAACGACCGTCTGCTCAAGCAATACGGCAAGACCGTGGAGCGAATCAACGCACTGGAAACCGAGTTTGAAAAACTCGGCGACGGCGAGTTGCGCGCCAAGACAGACGAGTTCAGAAGCCGGGTTGCTGGCGGCGAGGCGCTCGACGACGTGCTTGCGGAAGCGTTTGCGGTGGTGCGCGAAGGCTCCAAGCGAGTGATGAAGATGCGCCACTTCGACGTGCAGTTGCTGGGCGGCATGTCGCTGCACAACGGCAAGATTTCCGAGATGGGCACCGGCGAGGGCAAGACGCTGACGGCGACTTTGCCGGTGTACCTGAATGCCCTAACCGGCCGCGGCGTGCACGTGGTGACTGTCAACGATTACCTGGCGAATCGCGACGCGCAATGGATGGGGAAGCTCTACAGCTTCCTCGGGCTGACCGTCGGGGTGAACCTGCCGAACATGCCGCGCGAGGAAAAGCAGGCCGCTTACCGCAGCGACATCACCTACGGCACCAACAACGAGTTCGGTTTCGACTACCTGCGCGACAACATGGTCTACGAAGTTGCGGACCGGGTGCAGCGCGGGCTGAACTTCGCGATCGTCGACGAGGTCGACTCGATCCTGATCGACGAGGCCCGCACGCCGCTGATCATCAGCGGCCAGGCGGAAGACCACACCGAAATGTACGTCGCGATCAATCGGGTCGTGCCCCTGCTCACGAAGCAGGAAGGCGAAGCCGATCCGCGTACCGGCGAGGGCATCGTCAAGCCGGGGGACTTCACCGTCGACGAGAAAAGCCATCAGGTGTTCCTCACCGAACAGGGCCACGAGAACGCAGAACGCATCCTGTTCAATCTGGGATTGATACCCGAGGGCGCGACGCTGTACGACCCGGCCAATATCGCGCTGATGCATCACCTGTACGCGGCGCTGAGGGCCAACCACCTGTATTTCCGCGACCAGCACTATGTGGTGCAGCTGGCAGAAGACGGGACCCAGGAAGTGGTGATCGTGGACGAGTTCACCGGCCGGCTGATGTCGGGCCGGCGCTGGAGCGATGGTTTGCACCAGGCGGTGGAAGCGAAGGAAGGCGTGCCGATCCAGGCCGAGAACCAGACGCTGGCATCGATCACGTTCCAGAATTACTTCCGGCTGTACAACAGGCTCGCCGGCATGACCGGCACGGCCGACACCGAGGCCTACGAGTTTCAGGAGATCTACGGTCTGGAAACCACGGTGATTCCGCCCAACAAGCCGAGCCGGCGCGGCGATCAGCTGGACCGGGTGTACAAGACCACGCGCGAGAAATATGAGGCGGCGATCAAGGACATCCGCGAATGCCACGACCGTGGGCAGCCGGTGCTGGTGGGCACCACGTCGATCGAGAATTCTGAAATCATCGACGAGCTCCTGAACAAGGAGAAGCTGGCCCACCAGGTCCTGAATGCGAAGCAGCACGCTCGCGAAGCCGAAATCGTGGCGCAGGCCGGCCGCACGAAGATGATCACCATCGCCACCAACATGGCAGGCCGCGGCACGGACATCGTGCTGGGGGGCAACGTTGAAAAAGCGGTGGAAGCCGTCGAGGCCGACGAGTCGATGGACACCGCGGCGAAAGCGCAGAAGGTCGCCGCGCTGCGCGCGCAGTGGACCCGGGACCACGACGCCGTGACCGGCCTGGGTGGGTTGCGCATCATCGCCACGGAGCGGCACGAGTCGCGGCGCATCGACAACCAGTTGCGCGGCCGGTCGGGCCGGCAGGGCGACCCGGGCTCCTCGCGTTTCTATCTGAGCCTGGACGATCCGTTGATGCGCATTTTCGCGGGCGACCGGGTCAAGGCGATCATGGAGCGGCTCAAGATGCCCGACGGCGAAGCCATTGAAGCCGGCATCGTCACCCGCAGCATCGAAAGTGCCCAGCGCAAGGTGGAGGCCCGCAACTTCGACATCCGCAAGCAGCTGCTCGAGTATGACGATGTCTCGAATGACCAGCGCAAGGTGATCTACCAGCAGCGCAACGACATCCTCGATGCCGCCGACCTGTCGGCGCAGATCGCGTCGCTGCGGGAAGGTTGCTTCACCGACCTAGCGCACCAGTACGTCCCGCCCGAGTCGGTCGAAGAGCAGTGGAATGTCGCCGGGCTGGAAAAAGTGCTGGCCGATGAATGGGGCATCTCCATGCCGCTGCAGGCGGATGTACAGGGTGCGACCTCGATGACCGACGAAGAGGTCCTGGAAAAAGTGATCCGCGAAGCGAACCAGGCCTTCGAGCAGAAGGTGCAGCAGATCGGCGCCGAGAACTTCACCCAGTTCGAGCGAGTGGTGCTGCTGCAAAGCATCGACACCCACTGGCGGGAGCACCTGTCGGCGCTTGATTACCTGCGCCAGGGCATTCATCTCCGCGGCTATGCGCAGAAGCAGCCGAAGCAGGAATACAAGCGCGAGGCGTTCGAGCTGTTTGGCCAACTGCTGGACTCGGTCAAGAACGAAGTGACGAGGGTGCTGATGACGGTCAAGGTGCAGTCGGGCGAGCAACTGGAACAAGCCGCCGAAGACATGGAAAGCCGTGCGGAGCGGATCGCCAACGTGACCTATACCGGTCCGACCGAGACGGGCGATGTCGAAACCGTGCCCGGCCCGAGGACCGGACCGCAGACAGCCCCTTCCTTGGGCCAGCAGGTCCCCCGTGTCGGGCGCAACGACCCGTGCCCTTGTGGTAGTGGAAAGAAGTACAAACAATGTCACGGCAAACTGGCGTAGCGCCAACCAAGGGGTAAGCTACGTTTGGTTTCAAAAGAATTGGGTAGAAACAGAAGACCCCTGTCAATGTTGACAGGGGTTAACTGACGCAAGTAATCGTTTCGGGCTTCAATGAATGCACAGTTGTTGAGGTGCATCATGGAAGTTCTTCACGATCCTGCTACCGTGGCGACCACCTGTGGTCCAAGGCTCTCCACTCATCTTGAGCAACGCATCGAAGCCGAGTTCGGCACGCGACTGCGAGACGAATGGGGCGGCAGGTTCGTCACGCACGGCCGGCCTGCGCGCAGTGAGGATGTCCGTCTCGACGGCAACGACTATCTTTCCATCACCGGCCACCCTGACATCGTCCAGGCGCAGCTGAATTCCCTCAGGAACGACCGCGAGTTCGTCCTGCAGTCAGGCGTGTTCCAGCTGGAAGGCAACAAGGCATGGCAGCTCGAACGTGCCTTGTGCGACTGGCTGGGCGTCGAAGACGGTTTGCTCTGCCAGTCCGGGTACACCGCCAACCTCGGCGTGCTGCAGGTGGTGGCGGACCCCCGCACGCCGGTGTACATGGACAGCCTGGCCCACATGTCCCTTTGGGAGGGGGCCCGTGCGGCCCAGGCGCCGGTTTATCCGTTTCGCCACAATGACCCGGCCCATCTCGCGAAGGTGACTCGAAGACACGGCGCCGGCCTGGTCGTGGTCGACTCCGTCTACAGCACGACGGGTGCTTTGTGTCCACTGCTCGAGATCCTCGAAGTTGCCGAGAGCAGCGGTTCGATGATCCTGGTCGACGAGTCGCATTCTGTTGGAACCCATGGTCCCGGTGGGGCCGGCTTGTGCGCGATGCTGGGCGTGACGGACCGCATCCACTTCATCACCTTCAGCCTGGCCAAGGCTTTCGCCGGCCGCGCCGGGTTCTTTTCGATGCCGGCGGCCCTGCGCAATTACCTGATGTGCCACAGCTTTCCCAGCATCTTCAGTTCCTGCCTGTTGCCGCACGAGATCGCGGGGCTGCACGCGACACTCGAGGTGGTCAAGGGAAGCGACGTCGCGCGGGAGAAGCTGCATGCGGTCACGCGACGGGTGCGCGCCTGCCTGTCCGACCTGGGCTACCCGATCCACCAGGGCACCGAACAGATCATCTCGCTGGAAGCGGGCGCCGAGTTCGACACGCTGGCTCTGCGCGACGCGCTGGAACGCCTTGGGGTGATCGGCGCCGTGTTCTGCGCTCCGGCGACCAGCCGGAATCGGGCCATGGTGCGCCTGACGCTGAACGCAGGCCTGACCGACGCCGAGATCGGTCACCTGGAAACCGCTGCGAAGGCTCTTGCACCCGAAGTGGAACCCTGGAACTGGCCGATCGCCAGGCGCAACCGGTCCTAGCCCTGAACGGTTCGCTGCTCCTGGCGCGCCAGCCAGTTGTTGTAGCTGTTCACCACGTCCGGAGCGTGCGGCGCATCGATGGCGAACAGTGCGCCCAGCAGCGCCTCGTCCTGTCCGATCGGGAACGCCGGAGCGAGCTGCGGCCCTTCCTTGCGGCCGAGCGCCTGCCGCAGTTCAAGGTCGGCAAGCTTGCGTCCGTGCCGGATCGCGTCGAGGCCGGTAGCCGGCACCCCTTCGAGCTCCGCGAGTTCGGCCAGGGCATGCAGGCCATCCCGGGCCTCGAGCTGCAACCAGCTCACCCGGCCCGCAGTGTCCATGCCCAACACGCCGAACGGCTGGCCGATCACCACGTGTTCGATCCAGTGCTTCGCGGCAAACGCCTTGAGGTCGCGCGCGGCCGGCGCGGCACGGAGCATCGCGTTCTGTCCGGGATTCAGTGTCACGCGCCACGTCTGCTCGTGGCGTGCATTGGGTGTCGCCAACAATTGCTCCACGGCATCGATCAGGCGCCGCGAGATGTCCGGTGTCTGCTTGGCGATGAACTGGTCGATGAGGCCTCGATTGAACGCGCGCACCGCTACCTGTTCGTCCGCCTGCCCTGTCAGCAGCACCCGCGCGCCCGGCCAGTCCATCAGCTCGCCCAAAGCCTGCAGGCCGTCCATGCCCGGCATCGAGTAGTCGACCACGCAGACTCTGGTCAGCGCATAGCGTTCCGTGTACTTGGACCAGTAGCCGAGGATCTGCGGAATCAGGGGTTTCCCCTCGCGCCACTCGGTGATCAGCTGCTGCTGGTTCCACGCGTCGGCTTCCCAGAACGGCGGCTCCTGCTGCAGATAATTGATGCATTCCGCGGGGCGCATGAACAGCTTGACGTGCCAGCGCCGCGGCAGCACCAGCGCAAGCATCTCCAGGTAGTCCGGATCGTCGTCGAGGAACGCTACCGTGCCGGGCCGGTGAAATAGCGGGAAACTCATCGGGTTGCCTGTGGTCGGGTGGGTGCCGGGGTGCTCATTGTGCTAGGCCAGCAGCGGCAGTTCAATAATGAAGATGGCGCCTCGCGCCTGTTCCGACTTGACGCGGATGGTACCGTTGGCGCTGTGGATCACGCGCTGGCAGAACGCCAGGCCGAGACCGTGGCCCGTTCCCCGGTCGGTGGAGAAGAAAGGCTCGAAAATGCGCTGCTGCAATGCGGGGTCGATGCCGACTCCCCGGTCATTGATGACGATGCGGCCGCGGCTGTGCAAGGTGCCGAGTTCGACCAGCAGGTCGCCCGGCTGGCTGGCGGTGGTCGCGGCCGCAAGGGAGCGCAGCGCGTTCTTCAACAGGTTGTCGATCACCTGGGCGAACAAGGCTTGCGAGCCCTCGAACAGGAAATCCCTTCGTACCAGCACCTGCACGCACTCGCGCTCGCGCGTGCTGCGGTAGGGGTAATTCGCAACCGCCAAGCGCACCAGTTCGGCTGCCGAAATCGGCTCCTTGTGCACCGGAAGGCGCATCAACCGGGCGTTGGCGATCTGCATGTCGATCTGGTGATTCATGTTTCGCACCAGCATCTGCAGCCGTGTGCCCAGCTTCTCCAGCTTTTCCAACGACGCGGGGCCGTCGGGTGTTTCGTTGCGGACGGCGTCGCCGATCAGGGACATGGTGGCAAGTGGCGTGCGCAGCTCGTGCGCCATGATCGCCATCGTGCCGAGTGTGTAATTCAGCTGCTCGCGCCGCAGGTTGGATGAGGAGATGCCGAGCACCAGTGCCATGAACCAGCTGAAGGAGAGGATGACCAGACTGGTCAGCAGCTGGTCCAGCGGCATATCGGGAACACTGGGACCGATGGTGTTGAACAGCACCCAGGCAATTGCCACTCCCGATACGCTGCCCAGCGTGGCGATGCGCCAATCGGTCAGCTGGTAATAGATCAGGAACATGGCGCCGAAGCTGGCCAGCCAGACCGTGTTGCCGCCGTTGCAAAAGTACATCCACGAAAAGAACAGGGGCAGCGTGATCCAGAAGATCACGGTGAAGATCGCCGCCGACAGGCCGCTGGGCGGTGTCGCGCTCAGCCGCGGAAACACCAGCAGGCTCAGGCCCATCGCTCCCATGGCGAGCCGCAGCGAAAGACTTTCATACGGCTGCGGCAGCAACTTGACCCAGATCCAGTAGAACAGCGGGTGCCCCATCGACGTGGTCAAACCCAATGCCCGGATGCGCCATCGCGATGGATGCAGCACCGGTTCGAGCAGCGGACGCACCACCTCGTTCGAAGCCCAGGACTGGAGCAGTCCTGCCCCACTTGCGTAAAGCATTCGAATCGACGACAGATAGTTCCCTCTTCCGCGGGCCCGAAATCGCTCTGATGAGCGGCGAAGAATGGTGATATTGTCTCAGCGGCGGCAGAAAGGGAATCAAATGCCTCTCGGGGTACCTGTTAACTTTGACAGTGTGGGCCTTGACGGCATCCTGAGCGACTGGATCGGAGCCTTGCGAGAGTTCTCGGTCGACGCGGTCGTCATCCTCGGCCCCGACCCGTTCGGCGGCACCGAAGACCGGCAGGTGGTCGCGGTGCATCCGCCGCTGCTGGCGGAAGCGGCCCACGCGCTGGCACAGAGCGGAGACTTCGGTGCTCCGTGGCGCGATTCCGACGCGCCGCTCGTGGCCTGGCAGCGGATCGCCAAATCCGACAACCTGGTTTCGAGCCGCTGGCGGCAGCTGTGGCTTGCCCATGGCTACCAGACGGTGGTGCGCGTGGAGTTTTCGCTGCCGGCCGGCCGCGCTTTCGAATGTTTCATGTTCAGCCCGCGCGAACTCATCGACCGCTCCGAAGCGGCCTCGCTGGTCTGGTCCGCGCTGAACATCTGGCCGCTGGTCAAGCGCTCCATCGCGCAGGCCCGATCCACGCTGAGTCCCCGCGAGCGCGAATGCCTGGTCCTGGCCTTCGAGGGTCTCACCGCGCGCGAAAGCTCCCAGCGCCTCAGCTGCACCGAGCGCACTGTCAATTACCACCTGGCCAATGCGATGGGCAAGCTCAAGGTCGACAACAAGATGGCCGCGATCCAGCGGGCCTGCTGGGTCGGCGCCATCTGAGCCGCGACACGATGAAGCGTTATATTGCGGGCAAGTGAAATCCATGGCCGACTCCGACCGTACCGCGTCCCTGATGTCTGCGGGCAAGCTGGCGACGACGAACCCCAAGGCGGCCGTCACGCCCGCGGCATGGCTGAACCAGATGGCCGCGGACGCCGGCCACCTGCACGTGCGGCGGATCGCCGAGCTCGGCGAGGTGCTGCAGGAGCAAGCGACCTCACCCGAACTGGCCGCGGTCGCGGAGCAGCTGCAGCGTGTCGCAGGCGCCCTTCAAAACCTCGATTTTTCGCTGCTGGAGCCGGGTGGCTGGTGGGCTCGCACGCGCGGCAAGGACCGCAGCAGCTGCACCGAGTTCGCGGCGCAGTTCGAGCAGGTCTCGCAGGCCACCGGCTCCGTCGCGCGACTGGCGGATGCACTGCGCCTGGAGCAGCAGGCCGATGCCGCGCTGTCGCAGCGGGCGCTGGTCGAAATCGAGGGCGAATATCGGGCTCTCGAGAAAATCATCGACCAGGGATCCCGCTGGCTGCAGGACATGCGGACCCGTTTGAAGCTGCGGCAGGCCGCCGCCGTGCAGGTGCAGGCGCAGCAAGCGGTGCTCGAAGACGCGAACCGGTGCGACATCCTGGTGGCACGGCTGAAAGCGTTGCGCGCGCTTTGCAACGCTGCGGCGCAGGTCCATGAGCAGGCGGGGACGAACGCGGCTCGCCGCATGGCGCTGGCCGAGACGTTACAACAGTCGCTCGCCTGCGACATGGAGGACTGGCAAGCGCGCTTGGCCACGCTCGCGGGTTCGGCCAAGGCCGGCAAAGGCGCCGCGCTGGAAGTGCAGGGCCCCTTGGGAACACACGAGGAACTGCAGGCCAGCGTGGCCAAGGCCGTGGTGGCCTGCGAACAGTTGCTGGAGCACGAGCAGGTGCTCGCACACCGGCTGCATGCTCTCAGCGCGCAACAAACGCCCCCTGGTTGAAGTTATGTCCTTCTTGGCCATCGACGTCGGGAACACGCGGCTGAAGTGGGCGCTTTATGGTGCGCCCGATCCCGGCTCCGGTCTGCTCGCGCACGGCGCCGAATTTCTCGAGAACATCGACCGCTTGCCGGATGCCGACTGGGCGGCGCTGCCCCGGCCGGCGCGGATGCTGGGTTGCAGCGTGGCTGCCGACGCCGTCCGGCGCCGCGTGGAGGAACACCTGGGCGACCTGTGGGACCTGTCCTCGCACTGGGTTGTCCCCAGCCTCTCGGAGGCCGGGATCAGCAACGGCTACGAGCATCCGGCCCGGCTGGGTGCGGATCGCTGGGTGGCCATCATCGGCGCCTGGCACCGGATGCTGGTGACCGGCCCGCAGCGGCCCCTGGTCGTGGCCATGGTCGGCACCGCGGTCACGGTCGAAGCGGTGGACGCCAGCGGGCGCTTCCTCGGCGGATTCATCCTTCCCGGACACGGGATCATGCTGCGTGCCCTGGAGTCGGGCACGGCGGGACTGCATGTGCCTACCGGCGATGTGCGCGAATTTCCGACCAACACCAGCGACGCGTTGACCAGCGGCGGCACCTATGCCATCGCGGGCGCGGTCGAACGCATGGTGCAGCATGTGCGCCAGCACTGCGGGGCCGAACCGGCGTGCTACATGACCGGCGGGGCGGGCTGGAAAATGGCGCCCAGCATGTCGGTGCGCTTCGAGTTGGTCGAAAGCCTGATCTTCGACGGCTTGCTGGAGATCGCGCGCCAGCGGTCGGCGCACTGAGCGCCCCTCAGGCGGCGAGACCGTCCACTGCCGGGACTCACGCCCGGTTCCGGGCCAGCCAGGCTTCGGCCAGCCGCACCCAGTACGTGGCCCCCAGCGGGATCAGGTCATCGTTGAAGTCGTAGCTCGGGTTGTGCAGCATGCACGGCCCGCCGCCGTGGCCCATTTCTCGATGGCCGCCATCGCCGTTCGCGATGAAGCAGTAGGCGCCCGGTTTTGCCTGCAGCATGTACGAGAAGTCCTCGGCGCCCATCGTGGGTTCCTGCACATCGACGTTGTTGTCGCCGACGATGGACGCCATCACGTTACGCGCGAATGCGGCCTCGGCGGCGGAGTTGACCGTGGGCGGATAGTTGCGGGAAAAGCTGAATTCGCAGGTCGCCTCGTGCGCGGCGCAGACATGTTCGGCCACCTGCTTCATCCGTCTTTCGATCAGGTCCAGCACGTCCAGACTGAAAGTTCGCACCGTCCCCTGGAGTTCGCAGCTGTCCGGAACCACGTTGGTGGCCTCACCGGCGTGGATCATCGTCACCGAGACAACGCCCGCGTCGATCGGCTTCTTGTTGCGGCTGATGATGGTCTGGAATGCCTGCACCATCTGGCATGCGATCGGCACCGGGTCGATGCCGTTGTGCGGAAGGGCGGCGTGGCTGCCCTTGCCGCGGATCGTGATCCTGAATTCATTCGAGGACGCCATCACGGGCCCGGCACTGACCGCGAACCGGCCCACCTGGGCGCCAGGCCAGTTGTGCATGCCGAACACGGCTTCCATCGGAAACTGCTCGAACAGGCCGTCCTTGATCATTTCGCGGGCACCGCCGCCGCCTTCTTCGGCCGGCTGGAAGATGAGGTACACCGTGCCGTCAAAGTTGCGGTTCTTGGCGAAATGCTGGGCCGCCGCCAGCAGCATCGCGACGTGGCCGTCGTGGCCGCAGGCGTGCATCTTTCCCTGGTGCCGGCTGGCGTGGGCAAAGGTGTTGAATTCCTGCATCGGCAGCGCATCCATGTCGGCCCGCAGGCCAACCGCGCGTGTGCCGGCGCCGGCCTTCACGACGCCCACCACGCCCGTCTTGCCGAGACCGCGATGCACCGGGATGCCCCACTCGATGAGCTTGTGAGCCACCACGTCGGCGGTTCGCATCTCTTCGAAGCAGAGTTCGGGATGGGCATGAATGTCACGGCGGATGGCCGCGATGGAAGCCGCCTGGGTGACGATGGAGTCGAGGATGTTCATGGCTGCGGAAAGGTTGCAAATGACGTGACAGTCTATCGCCGCAGCCGCCGGCCCGCTGCGGCGATCCGCGAGAATGGGCCATGGAACCCACCACCTTATCGCCAGCGTCGCTCGAGCTGGCGCGGACCCTGGTCCGGATGAACACCGTCAGCGCCAACTCGAACCTGGACCTGATCCACTTCATCCGCGACCGGCTGAAGGAGCTCGGCGTTGCCAGCCGCCTTACTTTCAATGCGGAAAAGACCAAGGCCAACCTGTTCGCGACTCTCGGCGAAGGCAAGCCAGCGGGCATCATCCTGTCCGGGCACACCGATACCGTGCCATGGGATGGGCAGGCCTGGTCCGTCGACCCGTTGAGTGCCACCGTTCGGGACGGCAAGCTGTTCGGCCGCGGCAGCGCCGACATGAAAAGTTTCATCGCCATTGCGGTCGCGAATGCGGCACTGTTCCTGGAGAGCAAATCGCCATTGGCGGTCCATCTGGCATTCAGCTACGACGAGGAAGTCGGCTGTTTTGGCGTCAGGGACCTGATTGCCGACATGCGCGACGCGGGAGTCAATCCGCTGGCGTGCATCGTCGGTGAACCCACCAGCATGGTGCCCGCGATCGGACACAAGGGCGTGTACCGCTACCGTTGCTGCGTGCGTGGCAAGGAGGCCCATTCGTCGCTGACGCCGCAGTCGGTGAACGCAATCGAAATGGCGGCGCGCATGGTAGGCAAGGTGCGAGACATGGCGGAGCGTTTCGAGCGCGCCGAACCGCGCTACGAGGGCTTCGACGTGCCGTTTTCCACCGCGAGCGTGGGCCAGTTCCATGGAGGGATCGCCGACAACGTGGTGCCGCGCGACGCCGAATTCAGGTACGAATTCCGGGAATTGCCGACATCCGACGTGGTGGCCATGCAGACCGAGGTCATCGCGTATGCCCGTGCATTGGAGCCGGCGATGAAGAAAGTCGCTCCTGAAGCCGGGATCGAGTTCCAGACGCTCTGCGAAGTCCCCAGCTTCCTGGGCTCCGCGACCGACGCTGTCACGCGGCTTGCCCAGCGGCTCGCGGGCGAGCGGGGGACCACCTTGGTGGCTTTCGGAACCGAGGCCGGGATCTTCAAAGGGTCGGGGATTCCGACCGTCGTGTGCGGCCCGGGCAGCATCGTGCAAGCGCATCAGGCCGATGAATACGTCAGCCTTGCGCAACTGGCCCGTTGCGAGGCGTTCATGCGCGGCCTGGCGGCCGCGCATGACATTGCGTGAGCGTTAGCGCTTGATTCCGCCGGCCGGGGCCGGCTCCGGCGGCAGCTTGCTGCCGATCTTGTCGCCGGTGTTGCGCATCGCGTCCGCGGCGCGATGGCCGGCACGCTTGACGGCGTTCTTGCTTCTGCGCGCAACCCGCTTGGTGGCTTTGGCAGGACGCGAATCTTCGGCCTTCTGCACCACGCCCAGTGTCGGCTTGTTCCTGTTGGCGGCGTTCGGATCGTTGGGATAGGCTTCGCCGGCCTTGTTGCTGTTGGTGTTGCCGGGGCCGGACGGATTTGCGGACTGTGCGCCCGCATTCATGGCGAACGCGGCGGCGGTGAAGGCAAGCACGGCCGACGCCCCGCGCAACGTGTTGATGTTGATCATTGGAGGTCTCTTTGGTTGATGAGCCAGGGAGTATGGGCAAATCGCACGTCGCGTTTCAGATCTGTGCCCACGGGTGCGAGAAAGGGAGGCGGTCTGACAGCCGGGCAAGGCGTCGGCTGACAAAACGATCACATGAGGATTCGGCCGTCCCCCATCAACATCGACAGCTCGACGAAGGTCGAAGCGACATGGTTGCTGGGCGAGAACGACACCGCAAATCCGCCGTACGACCGGTCGCCGAGCGACTCCAGTCCAGAGATCAACGTGTCACGCGTGGGTCGGGTCCCGCCCCGGCGAATGCCGTCGACGATCACCTTGGCGGCCAGATAGCCCTCCATGCTGGAGAAGTTGGCTTGGTAATCTCCTCCCCCGGTCTTGACGGCTTCGACGAACTCACGGGCGATCGGACGGGCGGCGTTGTACGGCGATGGCATCACCTGGGACACGACAACGCCTGCGCCTTCCTTGCCCAGTTCGTCCGAGAGGGCCTGGGTGCCGACGAAGGAGACGTTGTAATACGTGCCGCCGTACCCAGCCCTGCGCGCCGCGCGGATGAATGCCGCGCAAGCCTTGTAGGCGCCGATCTGCACGATCGCGTCGGGTCCGGCCGAGGTCAACGTTTTGACGGCAGCGCCGACATCCACCGAGTTGCGCTCTACCGTCGCCAAGGCGATCGGCTTCAGGTCGAGCCTGGACAGCGCCAGCGTGACGCCGTCGAGCCCGGCTTTGCCATAAGCGTCGTTCTGGTAGAACACGGCGATTTTGCGCAGGCTCAGACTGGTGAGCTGCTTCACGATCAGCGCTGTTTCGTCGTTGTATGAAGCCCGCAGGTGGAAGGCGTACCGGTTTGCCGGCTTGCGCAATGCCATGGCGCCGGTGAACGGACCGAAGAACGGCACTGCCGCGGCGCTGGCAAGGGGGAGGGCTGCAACGCTGGTCGGGGTCCCGATGTAGCCGAACAGCGCGAACGCATCGTCCGCAATGAACTTGCGCGTGTTCTCCGCGCACCGGTCCGGCTCATAGCCGTCGTCGAGCGCAACCAGCTCGATCGCACGGCGGCCGACGCCGCCCTGCGCGTTGACCTGTTCGAAAAACAATTTCGCGCCGCGATTGAACTGGATCCCCAGCTGGGCCGCAGGACCTGTGAATGGCGCTGATTGCGCGAGCACGATGCGATTGCCTTGCGCGAGCACGGCGGGGGCGCCTATCAGTGCAACGGCGCCGAGGTGACGGGAGAACTGTCGACGGTTGAGCATCGGCCATTCTCGCCGATGGCGCCCGTGCAATGCGCTTTATTCAGTGTCCGACAAAAGGCTGCATGGGCGCCGGCCGCGCTGGGCGATACCATCGCTCATGGTCCCTGGCATCGATCGACCCGAAACCGCAAGTCCCGTTGCAGCGCGCGACGTCAGAGGCGCCTGCCCCCACGACTGCCCCGACACCTGTGCGCTGGTCACAACAGTGGTCGACGGCGTGGCCGTGAAGGTGCAAGGCAATCCTGCGCACCGGCCGACGGATGGAGTGCTTTGCACCAAGGTCTCGCGCTACACCGAACGCAGTTACCACGCCGAGCGCCTGCTCGTGCCTCTCAAGCGAGTCGGCCCGAAAGGGGCTGGACGGTTCGAGCCGGTCGAGTGGGACGTCGCGCTCGACGACATCGCTGCGCGGCTCAAGGCAATCGCCGCGCGCGATCCGCAGGCGATCCTCCCGTACAGCTATTGCGGAACCATGGGACTGGTGCAGGGCGAGAGCATGGCCGCGCGCTTCTTCAACCGGCTCGGTGCCTCGTTGCTGGACCGGACGATTTGTTCCACTGCGGGTGGCGAAGGGCTGACCCAGACTCTTGGCGGCAAGGTCGGGATGAAGGTGGAGTTTTTTTCCGAGTCCAAGCTGATCCTGATCTGGGGCAGCAATTCGATTACCAGCAACCTGCATTTCTGGCGCCTGGCGCAGGTGGCCAAGCGGGACGGCGCCAAGCTGGTTTGCATCGATCCGCGCAGGACAGAAACCGCGGACAAGTGCCATGATCATCTGCAGTTGCGTCCCGGAACCGACGCCGCGCTGGCGCTGGCGCTGATCCACGAACTGATCGTCAACGATTGGCTGGACCATGCGTACATTGCCCAGCACACGCTCGGCTGGGAGGCATTGCGTGCACGGGCCCTGTTGTGGAATCCCGAACGCGCCGCGCAGGTCTGCGGCCTCGACGTCGCGCA
>JAYUHN010000121.1:0-6090 GCA_043766965.1 Ramlibacter sp.
CCTGCACGTCGTCCAGGTCTTCGATGACGTCGAGCAGCCTCTGCATTTTCGCGCCGTCCTGGCCGGACAGCTCGATGGTGTTCTCGGGCCGCATCGTGACCTCGGCCAGTTCGGGCTTGAGCCCTGCAGCTTCCAGCGCGTTCTTGACGGCTTCGAAATCATGCGGCGAGGTCAACACTTCGATGGCACCATCCGCGTCGGCGACAACGTCGTCCGCCCCCGCTTCCAGCGCCACGTTCATCACCGCGTCTTCGCTGGTGCCGGGCGCCAGGATCAACTGGCCGACGTGCTTGAACTGGAATGCCACCGAACCGGCGGTGCCCATGGTGCCGCCGTACTTGCTGAACGCGTGCCGCACCTCGGCCACGGTGCGAACCTTGTTGTCGGTCATCGTGTCCACGATGATCGCCGCGCCGCCGATGCCGTAGCCCTCGTAGCGGATCTCCTCGTAGTGCACGCCTTCGAGGTTGCCGGTGGCCTTGTCGATGTTGCGCTTGACGGTGTCGGCCGGCAGGTTCGCCGCTTTGGCTTTCTCCACCGCCAGCCGCAACCGCGGATTGATCGCCAGGTCGCCGCCGCCCAGCCGGGCCGCCACCATGATCTCGCGGATGACGCGGGTCCACACCTTGCCGCGCTTCTCGTCCTGGCGCCCCTTGCGGTGTTGGATGTTGGCCCATTTACTGTGTCCAGCCACGAAGCACCTTCTGTCCTGATTTGAATGCCGGAGCAGATTTTACTTTTTCCCCGGCCGCCAGCCGGGTCGGGTGCCGTCACCAGCGCAGCAGCCGCGGCCCCAGCAGCGCGCCGCCGGCCACCGGCAGCATGATCCCCGCCACATACCAGAGCGCCAGGAACGGCGCGGCCAGTTCAGGGCAATGCAGGGCGTAGACGGCCGCGCCGGCGCCTCCGGCCATGGCTCCGGCACAGGCGCCGGTCCAGGCGAGACGGGTAGGCGCCAACCCGCGCAGGGCCGCAAACACCGCGAAAAACACCGGCGTCGAAATCAGCGCGATATTGAGGCTGCAGGTGCGCCAGGTCTGTCCCAGCACCATGGCCTCGCGCACTTCAGGCGCGGCAGTGAACAGCACCACGATCGACATCGCCCACAACAGAAGCACCGGAACGGCCAGCCCGAGCCAACTGAGGCCGAGCTTGACCCCCGGGCGTGCCAGCCGTTGCAGCATCAGGAAAGCGCTCGCGCAAATCAGGACGGGAAACAGCAGCTTCAACCAGAACATCGGCCAATGCACCGCCAGGTCCAGATCGGGCCGAACGCCATATCCGAGCAACATCACCGCGACGGCCAGGGGCGCCGCCCCAAGCAGGGAAAATGCCAGCCGGCGCGGCGCGGCCAGCCGAGGGACGGGCAGCGTGTCGGCGGCCAGCAGGCGAATCAGGTCCGGCGTTTTCATCCCGTCGTCCCAATGCGCTTGGCCAGCGCTTTCAAGCCGCGATGGATTCCGATCTTCACCGCCGATTCGGACAGACCGGTCAAGCGGGCCGTCTCGACCACCGACAAGCCCTGCAGCTTGACGCAACGGATTGGATCGCGCTGTTTCGCCGGCAGCGTTTCCAGCAAGCCGTCGAGATCCCGGCGGGCATCGCTCGCGTCGGTTTCAGAGGTCGCGAACAGTGCGGCCTCGTCGTCCAGCGGGTCATGCAACGCCTCCCGCACCGACTTCGACCGCAGCAGGTCGATCAGTTTGTGGCGGGCGATCGCATGGGCCCAGGCCGTGAGCGGCTGGTCTGGCTGGTAAGTCTGGCGGTGGTTGTGCATGGCAAGCAGGCATTCCTGGACAAGATCTTCGACGTCATCGGGCCAGCCGAACAGCCGCCTGCCGAGAAACGAGCGCAAGTGGGCGCCGAGCCTGAGCAGGAACGCGTGGTAAGCCACCGCATCACCGTCGAGTCCGCGCAGAAAAAGCGCCCGTAGTTCGGTTTCGGCGTCGCCCACTGGCCTGGATTGCATTGGTCTCCCTGTTGTTGTTCGGCCCGGCGACCGCATCGGTTACAGAATCGCTCGAAAATAGTCGGCCCTATTTTCGGCGAGGCTGTAACCATCCCCGCTTGTGCCCCGAACTACGGAGCACGGCGCATCCGCACCGTCCATCCCTACCTCAACTACTGGAGCCATCTAATGAACATCCGTCCTTTCGCAATCACCGCCCTGACTCTCAGCGCTCTCGCCAGCGGCGCGGCAATCGCGGCCAATGACACCATGCCGATGGGCGACAAGGCCGCCATGGAAAAGTGCTACGGCGTTTCGATGGCCGGCAAGAACGACTGCGCCGCGGGTGCCGGCACCACCTGCGCGGGCACTTCGAAGGTCGACTACCAGGCCAATGCCTGGAAGAACGTCCCGGCCGGCACCTGCAAGGGCATCAAGACCCCGCACGGCATGGGCTCGCTCAAGCAAGGCAAGGCCTGATTTTCTCCTGAGCCGCCACGTGGACGCAGCGCCGACCGCCGGGCTCAGCCTGAAACCGCAGCACTATGACGCGGCTCTGGCGTGCTGCGAGCCGGGCCTGTGGTTCGAGGTCCATGCCGAGAACTACATGGTGGCCGGCGGGCCGCGCTTGCGCTGGCTCGACGCGGTGCGCGACGTGCATCCGCTTTCGCTGCATGGCGTCTCGCTGTCGCTGGCTGGTGCCGCGCCCCTGGCCGCGGACCATCTGCAGCGGTTGGCGGCGCTGGTGCGCCGCACCCAGCCTGCGCTGGTGTCCGAACACCTGGCCTGGTCGTCCTGGGGCGGCCGGCATTTCCCCGACCTGCTCCCCTTCCCCCGCACGACCGGCGCGCTGCGCCTGATCTGCGAACACATCGAGCAGACCCAGAGCGCGATCGGCACGCGCATCGCGATCGAGAACCCCTCGCACTATCTGCGCATCGATGGCCACGAGTGGGACGAAATCGATTTCCTCGGCGAGCTGACCCGGCGCACCGGCTGCGCCCTGCTGCTCGACGTCAATAACGTGCATGTGTCCGCCCGCAACCTCGGCTTCGACGCGGGCGATTACCTGGACCGGTTTCCGGGCGAAGCGGTCGTTGAAATCCACCTGGCGGGCCACAGCACCGACGCCGCCCTCGGACCGGCGCTGTTGATCGACTCGCATGATGCCCCCGTGGCGCCTCCGGTCTGGGCGCTCTACCGCCGGCTGATCGCACGCATCGGCGCGCGGCCGACGCTGATCGAGCGGGACGGCGACGTGCCGTCCTTCGAGGCGTTGCTGGCAGAGCGGTCGATCGCGGCCGACGCTTTGCGGTGCTGCGGCTCCGCGGAGCGCGAACCGGCGCAGGCCCGCGCATGACGCAAGATCTCGCGCGTTTCCAGTCGTCGTTCGCCGAGGCGCTGTTCAACCCGGCAAGCGATGTGCCCGGGTTGGCTTCGGGCCTGCGCTCGCAGCCGGCCTTCGCGGTCTATCGCAACACGGTCATGAAAGCCTGCGTCGATGCGCTCGAAGCCAATTTTCCGAGCGTTGCGCGGCTGGTCGGCAGCGAGTGGTTCCGTGCCGCTACGGCGATCTACGTCGGGAGGCATCCGCCGCCGGATGCGCGGCTGCTGCGCTACGGCGACGGGTTCGCGGAATTTCTCGACACGTTCGAACCGGCGGCCGAACTGCCTTACCTTGCGGGAGTCGCCAGGCTCGACCGCTGCTGGACGCAAGTGCACGTGGCAGAGGACGCGCCGACCGATGTCACCTTTCTCGCTGCGCTGTCGCGGCAAGCGTTGGCGGCAACCCGCATCGCGCCGCGCCCGGCTGCGCGCTGGATGTGGTTCGACGACATGCCGATCTTCAGCATCTGGAGCCGCAACCGGCCTGGCGAGACCGGCAGCAACGACGACGCCGAGATCGACTGGCACGGCGAAGGCGCCCTGCTGACGCGGCGGGACGACGCCGTCGTGTGGCAAGCTGCCAGCCGCGCGGACTGTGCTTTCCTCGACCGCTGCGGCACTGGCGCGCTGCTCGGCGACGCGGCGGCCGCTGCGCTCGAGGTCGATGCAAATGTCGATCTGGCAAACCTCCTGGCCCGGCTGCTGCGGGCCGGTGCCTTGATCGCCGCTCCCGCGGCAGTGACCGGGGAAACACAATGAAAACCGTGGACTTGCTCACGCGGCTGGTGCCGGACGACCTGCTGGCGCTGGCCAGCCGCCTGGCCATCGCATCGATATTTTTCCTGTCCGGTCGCACCAAGGTCGAGGGCTTTCTCACTTTGACGGACAGCGCGTACGAACTGTTTCGCACCGAATACAAGCTGCCCCTGCTGCCGCCGGAACTGGCCGCGCACCTGGCCGCCTACGCTGAACACCTGTTCCCCCTGCTGCTGGTGCTGGGCCTGTTCACACGGCTGTCGGCACTGGCCTTGCTGGGCATGACGCTGGTGATCCAGCTGTTCGTCTATCCCGATGCCTGGCCGACGCATCTGTCGTGGGCTGCGTTGCTGCTGTTCCTGGTCGGGCGCGGCGGCGGACGGTTGTCGCTGGACCGGGCATTGCGCATCGGCTAGGCGTTCGGCTGCGGCCCGGCTGGTGCTACATTGCCCATTTGAGGGCCTCCCATGTCCGTTGAAGTTCCCGCCCCTCGGCACATCCGCCTGACGTCCCACTCGGGCGGCTTTGGCGCCTTGCCGCTGCAATGGGGCGCGGCGACGCCGGCCGAGCGCGGACCGATCGTCGGCACCACCACCACCCGCGCGCACCGCAATGTGATCGGGACCCACAGCGGCTCCTACAGCGTCTACCGCGCCCTCGCCGTCGCGTCCGGCGCCCTGTCGCGGGACCACAAGGCCGATCTCACCAACACGTCGCCGACGGACATCATCGGGCCCTACCCGCAGTGGAGCCTGCCGGGCAAGATCGTCAGCCTCGATCCCTGGGGCGCGACGGTGTCGGAGGTGTTCGCGACCGAACTCGCGGCGGGCTACGACATCCGCCCGACCATCGCCGTGACCCAGGCACACGTGATCCTGCCGGAGGTGATCGAGGCGTTGCAGAGCGGCCGCCTGAAGGCCGACGGCACGGTCCTCACCGCCGGTGGCGCGGCGATGGTGACCAAGGCCGCGATCGAGCCGGTCTGGTGGCTGCCAGGGGTGGCGCAACGTTTCGGCTGCTCCGAAACCGACCTGCGCCGCGTGTTGTTCGAAGAAACCGGCGGCATGTACCCCGAGCTGGTGACCCGAAGCGATCTCGAGGTGTTCCTGCCTCCCATCGGCGGGCAGACGCTCTACATCTTCGGCGATCCGCGCGACCTCGCCGATCCATCGGTCGAGCTCACGGCACGCGTGCACGACGAATGCAATGGTTCCGATGTGTTCGGCTCCGACATCTGCACCTGCCGCCCGTACCTGACCCACGCGATCGAGGAGTGCATCCAGGGCGCGCAACGGGGCGGTGTCGGACTGGTTTCGTATTCGCGCAAAGAAGGCCGGGCGCTGGGAGAAGTGACCAAGTTCCTGGTCTACAACGCCCGCAAGCGCCAGGTCGGCGGCGATACCGCGGACAACTATTTCGCCCGCACCGAATGCGTGGCCGGGGTCCAGGACATGCGCTTCCAGGAGCTGATGCCCGACGTGCTGCACTGGCTTGGCATCAAGAAGATCCACCGCCTGGTCTCCATGAGCAATCTGAAATTCGACGCCATCGCAGGCTCGGGCATCGAGATCGGCGAGCGCGTCAACATCCCCGACGCCCTGATCCCCGAAGACGCCAAGGTGGAGATGGACGCCAAGAAGGCGGCCGGCTACTTCACGCCCGGCCCGGTGCCGGACGCCGAGGAATTGAAAAAGGCCAAGGGACGGGGCCTGGCCCCATGAGCCCTGCTGCTATCAGCCGTGCACAGGCCGAGCGGGCGGCGGAGATTCTGCGCACGACGCGCACCATCCGTGAACGTTGCGGCCAGCTGCTGGCCCGCGCCCGCGCCGGCAATTCGCTTTGGTGGTCGGTCCACGACGATCGCATCGCGGAGGCCGCCCATGCTGTTAGCCAGGCGACCAGGGAGCGCTACCCCAAGCTGCACATTCCGTTCCACAGCCGCTGGCGCCACTTCGAAGCCGGCGGCGTCGACCGCAGGGCGCAGCTCGAAAAGCAGCTGC
>JAYUHN010000122.1:0-16111 GCA_043766965.1 Ramlibacter sp.
CTGCGATATACTCGGCGGCTCTGGCGCTTTAGCTCAGTCGGTTAGAGCGATGGAATCATAATCCACAGGTCCGCGGTTCGAATCCGTGAAGCGCCACCAGGACAACGAAACCCATATCAGACCCGTCAGGTGGGGGTTTTCCCCGTGTGGGGCGGCTGGTCGTGCGGCGGTCCTTGGGCTGCATCGAGGAGCACCTCGACCACCTCCATCTCGTGCGCTGCTTCCGCAACCGCCTTCTCGGCAATTTGCGTGCGCTGGTGGGCACGGATGGCGCCTGCGGGCCGCTGGTGCCGTATCGCGTGGTCCAACTCGCTGTTGGCAGCGATCAGTTCTTCCTCCGCCAATCTTGCCTTTTCCCGTGCAGAAACTGCGTTCTTCTTTGCGGCGCTTGCGAGTGTGTGGGTGAGTGCCATGTTCCGCCTTCGCTTGTGAAAAGTCGCGGACACAGCCCGCGTGTTTACCTCATGCATATTACCAAACACAGGAAAAAGGTTGGCAGGTCAAGCACCGCTGACCTTTTTTGTTGGGGTCCACCGACAGTTTGCCGCGTCGCGGCCGTGTTGGCGAGGCCAAAGACACCAATTGCGCCCTCCGGAGCCCAACGCTATAGTCCTGCTGCCTCTGGAACCGCCGGGTTCCAGCAAACAAAGAGACAGCCATGACCATCTCGTTGCCTTTCCGCACGCTCGCCCTGGCCTTGGGTGCGAACTTGATCATGGGCTTGAGCGGGGCCGCCCTGGCGCAGACGCGCAGCTTCAGCTTCGCCTACGACCAGCCGCCCACCACGGCGTATGGCATCGCCGCCAATATTTTCGACGCCAAGCTCAAGGAGCTGAGCGGCGGCAAGATGAACATCAACCAGTTTCCGGGAGCCCAGCTGGGGCAGGAACCGCAGATGCTGCAGAAGCTTCGCGCCGGGGACATCGACTTCGTCATCACCTCGACCGCCAATGCGTCGACGCTGGTCCCGCAGGCGGGTGTGTTTTCGTTGCACTACATCTTCCGGGACCAGGCGCATCTTGCCAACGCGCTGGCCGACCCGGGGATTTCGAAGGAATTCCGGGCCATGGTCAAGGAGCAGGTCCAGGGCGCGCAGGTCCTTGGCCTCCTCACCATGGGCTTGCGCAGCATGTACAGCAAGAAGGAAGTGAGGTCCGTTGCCGATCTGCGAGGACAGAAAGTCCGTGTGCAGGCGACCAAGACCGAAGACACGGTATTCCCGGTCTACGGCGCCCAGACCGTCCATATGCCATTCGGCGATGTCTACACGTCGATGCAGACGGGGGTGGTGAACGTGGCCGAAAACGGTGTCAACGTCTATCTTGCCAACAAGCATTACGAGGTCGCCCCGGTTCTTTCCATGACCGAGCACGAGGCCAACAACAATTGCCTTTGGGTCAGCGACAAGGCCTGGAACAGCCTGACGCCCGAGCAGCAAAAGTGGGTGCAGGGCGCCGCTGACGAGGTAGCCAGGACGGAACCCGCCATGGCGCTCAAGCTGGAAAAGGATTCCTCGGACAGGCTGAAGGCGATCGGCGTCAAGGTGGTCGAGAACGTGGACAAGTCCGGCTTCATCAAGGCCGCCACGCCGATCCAGGACCAGCTGGCGGCGGAGCTTGGCCCGCATGCGGTGCAACTGCTCAAACTGGTGCGCGAAGTCAAATAGCGGCCATCCGCCGTGCCACACCCGGACGCCCCTGCGTTCACGCCGGAGCCGATTGTCCTGCAGAGTGAACGCCACCTGAAATGGCGGGCGTTCGACCGGCTGGAACTGGTCCTGATGATCCTGTGCGGCGTTCTGCTCGCCGGTTTCGTTGTCACGGTCTTCCTGGACGTGGTCACCCGCACCATCGGGCATCCCTGGCTGTGGCTGCAGGAAGTGACAAGCGTCCAGTTCATCTACTGCACGTTCGTCGGGACCGCGGTGGCGGTGCGGCGCAATGATCACCTGCTGCTGACGGCCATCACCGGGTCGATGACGGGTCGTTTGCGCCTTGTCTTCGAAACCATGAACCGCCTGGTGATCCTTGGCGTCGCGCTGTGCATGGTCTGGTTCGGCTATCTGAACGTCCTGCATGGCTTTGCCAGCTATCGCATGCCTTCGCTGACCCCGATCGCCTACTGGGTGGCTGCCATTCCGTTATGCGGCGTGCTCATTGTGCTGTTTGAAATCGAACAGCTCGTCAACGGCTGGCAGCACGGCTTCGAGGTCGCGGAGCCGCAGCGCGCGCACAGCCCCATGGTGGAGTAATGGCCGGATGAATGAAGCACTGATCCTGGCCTTGATGACGGGGCTGTTCCTGTTCCTGGGCTACAGCGGCGTCCCTGTCGCATTTGCGCTGATGGCCGGCGTCATCGTCGGCACGATGTTCACGCCCGTGACCCTGCTTTCGGTGGTCGGCCAGTTATTCAACGGCATCGATTCCGAAGCCTTGATGGCGATTCCGTTTTTCCTGCTGGTCGGCGAATTGATGACATCGGCTGGCGTCGTGGCGCGCATCGTCACCTTGTCGCAGGCCATCGTGGGCCACATGCGCGGGGGCCTGGCTCAGGTTGTCACCGTCTTCAGCATGTTTTTCTCGGGCATGTCCGGTTCGGTTTCGGCCGACGTGGCGGTGCTGTCCAAGACCATGGCCAAGCCGATGTCGCAAGAGGGTTACGGGCCCGCGTTCGTCGCCTCGCTGATCGCCGCAGCGTCGACCATTGCCGCAATGGTGCCGCCGAGCATCATGGCCGTGGTTTATGGGGCAGTGGGAAACGTGTCGATCGCAGGCCTGTTCCTGGGCGGCGTGGTGCCGGGCCTGATGATCGGGATCGGCCTCATGATCTACTGCTATTTCTTCGGGCCAGTGGGTTTTCGCAGGCCGCGCGCGACGTTCAGGCAACTCTCGGCGGCGGCGGGCAACGCCTCGCTGGCGCTGCTGATACCCGTGATCCTGCTGGGAGGCGTCCTCACCGGCTGGTTCACTCCGACCGAGGCCGGCGTCGTGGCCATCACGTACATCCTTGTCATCGTGATCCCGCTGCTGAATGCGGGCCACGTCCGGCTGCTGCCTCGCGATTTCGTCCACGCCGGCCTGATCTTCACTCTGCCTGTCATCACGATCGCCGCCGCTTCCGCATTCGGCTGGATGCTGGCGTACCTGCGCGGCCCGATCGTGGTGTCCGGGTGGATCACAAGCATCGGCGGCACCGATCCCTACAAGATCATGTTCCTGCTGGTCGCTCTCTTCGTCATCGTCGGAGACTTCATCGAACCGATTCCGGCGATCGTGATCTTCATGCCGATCGTCAATGCGCTGACCCAGGCCGGCAACATCAACGCGGTCCACATGGGCGTCGTCCTCATCATCACACTGGCGTTCGGCCTGATCACGCCCCCCTATGGCCTGGCGTTGTTGATGGCTTCCAAATTCGTCGGGGTGTCGTTCGGCTCGGCGCTGAAAGCTTCATTGCCGATTTACGTCATCTTTTTCGCAACGATTGCGTTCGCGATCTTTTTCCCTGAAGTCATCCTCTGGCTTCCAAAGCAGGTGATGCCTGAATCGGTGGGATGCTTCAAGTCGCCGACTGGCGCGGGGTATATCTGTCCGTAGCCGGATTCGAACCGGAACCGCAGCACCCGTTACCTAGTCCGTGAACCTGGGATGGTCGCGGTTGAAGGCCGAGCGATGAATCATGTTGGCAAGCTGGCCGCACGCCCAGAACGCGCCCCAGCCCGTCAGCAGCACCGCCAGCAGCGGCAGGTTCAAGCCGGTTTCGCTGGCGCCGACGTCGGCGGATTCGATGGCCCAGAAGACAACGACCGCGATGGCGCACAGAATGGCCAAAGCACCCGCGAACGTGCGCAGCCCGAACAGGATCCGGATCAGTTTTTTCTTGGCCGGCGTTCCAGGTCTTTCGGCTCTCGGCACGGCCGACGCCGGCAGCGCGAAGTCGTCCGGTTCCTCGATTGGCGGCTCCTGCGCTGCGGGTTGCGGGCCGGCAGCAGCGCGGACCGGGCCAGCCAACCGGCGACGACGCTCCATGGCCCAGCCGATACCGGCGATCACGGCGACTGCCGTCATGGACAGCGCCACCAAGGTCTGCCGACTGTCGACGCTTGCGGGGCCGCGTTTTGGAAGCTCGTCCAACGGGACTTCCGCCCGGGACTGGGCAGTGGGTACGGCGGCCGTCGGTCCCGGTCCGGGCCGCCCGCCCAATTCCCGTGCTGCCCGCAATTTGATGGGCGCTTCTGGTTCAGGAATGGTATTGCGCAATTGGGAATGGTATCGGGATGGTTGCTTGCGTCGGTCCGGTGGCCCAGCGGGATTTTCAACGAGACGTTGCCGGCAGGCAAGTTAGCGGACGTCGCGCGACTGCTTTGGTAAACTTCTGCCCACCCAAGGCATGCGGGCGATCCCGCTTGCCGCTTCCTCTCACAGCCTCTGGACGGACCCCATGAATCGCTGCACTGAAAGCCGGGTCAGGACGTCGCTTCTGATGGGCGCGGTTCTGGCCGGCGTGACTTTCCTGGCTCTGTCGTCCGCTCTCGCGCAAGGCATCGTGCGCGAAATTCCGACGGACGTCGTGCGGGCCCGCATGACCGTGACCGCCCCGCCGCAGCTCACGCTTGACGGCAAGCCCGACCACCTCTCGCCCGGTGCACGCATCCGCGGCATCAACAACCTCCTGCAGCTGTCGGGAGGCCTGGTAGGGAAGGATCTTCCGGTGGTGTACCGGCGCGATGCCGCCGGCCTGGTCCACGACGTCTGGGTGCTGACGCCGGAAGAAGACAACAAACTGGCCGCGGCCGACGGTTCGAGCGGTTTTCAGCGCTTCAACGAACTGCTGGCGCTGATTTTCGGCAGCCGGCGCTGAATCGGGTCTCGCGATGAGCCGCCGGGCCGCATCAAGGCATTCCGCAGCACCGAGTGCGGAGGTTTTTCATTGACCAGGAAAGTCTTCATCAAGACGTTCGGCTGCCAGATGAACGAGTACGACTCGGCCAAGATGGTGGACGTGATGCATGCGGCGCAGGGGTACGAACCGACGCATGACGTCGAGCAGGCGGACCTGATCCTCTTCAATACCTGCTCGGTCCGGGAGAAGGCGCAGGAAAAGGTGTTTTCCGATCTTGGCCGCGTGAAGCACCTGAAGCGCAAGGGTGTGCTGATCGGGGTCGGGGGCTGCGTCGCCAGCCAGGAAGGCGCTGCCATCATCGAGCGAGCGCCGTACGTCGATGTGGTGTTCGGGCCGCAGACGCTGCACCGGCTGCCTGAACTGCTGACCCAGCGCATGCGCGAGGACCGGCCGCAGGTGGACATCAGCTTCCCCGAAATCGAGAAGTTCGACCACCTGCCGCCGGCAAAAGTCGAAGGCTGCACTGCGTTCGTCAGCATCATGGAGGGCTGCAGCAAGTACTGCAGCTACTGCGTCGTCCCCTATACCCGCGGCGAGGAAGTGTCGCGGCCGTTCGAGGACGTGCTGGTGGAAATCGCCGGACTCGCGGACAGCGGCGTGCGCGAAGTGACGCTGCTTGGACAGAATGTGAACGCCTACCGCGGCCGGATGGGAAAAGGCCCCGACATCGCGGACTTCGCCCTGCTGCTGGAGTATGTCTCGGAGACCCCGGGAATCGAGCGCATCCGCTACACCACCAGCCATCCGAACGAAGTGACAAAGCGCCTGATCGAGGCGTACGGCAAGCTTCCCAAACTGGTAAGCCACCTGCACCTGCCGGTGCAACACGGCAGCGACCGGATCCTGGCGGCAATGAAACGCGGCTACACCGTGATGGAATACAAGAGCACCGTGCGCAAGCTGCGGGCGGCGCGGCCAGGCCTGTCGCTGTCCAGCGACTTCATCGTCGGCTTTCCGGGCGAGAGCGAAGAAGATTTCGGCAAGACGATGAAACTCATCGACGACGTCGGGTTCGACAGCAGCTTCTCGTTCATCTTCAGCCCCCGCCCCGGGACCCCGGCGGCTGCGCTGCATGACGACACGCCGCACTCGGTCAAGCTCAAGCGACTGCAGCACCTGCAGGCGGTGCTGGAACAGAACGTGCGCCGGATCAGCGCCGAACGGCTGGGGACAGTCCAGCGCGTCCTGGTGGAAGGACCTTCGCGCAAAGATACGGCCGAACTGGCGGGGCGCACGGAATGCAACCGGGTGGTCAATTTCAAAGGTGCAGCCAGCTTGGCCGGCCAGCTGGTCGATGTTCGCATCACCGAGACCAATCCGCATTCGCTGCGAGGCGAGGTGGTGGTCACCGCCTAGCCGCCGGCAGCGGCAGCATGAGGCAGCAGCACGGCGAAATGAGACAGCCGCCCGTCATCACCGCGCAGGCGGGGATCCAGAGAGCTGACGGTCTGCCCGCGAACGGTCAGGGTGTCAGAAAGGCATCTTCGGCGCGCCCTTGCCACCGCCCATGCGCTTCATCATCTTCAGCAAGCCCCCGCCCTTCATCTTCTTCATCATCGTCTGCATCTGGTCGAACTCGTTGAGCAGCCGGTTCACCTCCTGGACCTGGACGCCCGCGCCGGCCGCAATGCGCCGCTTGCGGGTGGCCTTGATCAGGTCGGGCTTGCGGCGCTCCAGCGGGGTCATGCTCTGGATGATGCCTTCCTTGCGCCGGATGTCCTTCTCGGCCCTGTCCATGTCGACCTGACCGGCCTTGGCCTGCATCTGGGCGGGCAACTTGTCCATCAGCTGGGACAGTCCGCCCATGCTCTTCATCTGCTGGATCTGCGAGAGAAAGTCGTCCAGGTCGAAGCCCGCGCCGCTCTGGACCTTGGCGGCGAGCTTCTGTGCGGCCTGGATATCGACGCCGGCGGTGACCTGCTCCACCAGTGCGACGATGTCACCCATGCCAAGGATGCGGCCCGCGTGCCGCTCGGCGTCGAACACCTCCAGCCCGTCGATCTTCTCGCTCACGCCCGCGAACTTGATCGGCGCCCCGGTGATCTGCCGCACAGACAGCGCCGCCCCGCCGCGTGAGTCGCCATCGAGCTTGGTCAGGATGATGCCGGTCAGCGGCAACGCCTCCTTGAACGCCTTGGCCGTATTGACCGCGTCCTGGCCCTGCATCGCGTCGACGATGAACAGCGTTTCGACCGGATTGAGGATCGCGTGCAGGTCCTTGATCTCCTTCATCAGCACTTCGTCGATCGCCAACCGGCCTGCGGTGTCCACCAGCAGCACATCGAAGTACTGGCGTTTCGCGTAGTCGAGAGCGGCGCGCGCGATGTCGGCCGGTTGCTGGTCCGGCGTGCTCGGAAACCATTCGGCGCCGGCCTGCTTCGTCACCGTCCTGAGCTGCTCGATGGCCGCCGGGCGATAGACGTCGCTCGACACGGTCAGCACTTTCTTGCGGCGCTTCTCGATCAGATGCTTGGCCAGCTTGGCGGTGGTGGTGGTCTTGCCCGCGCCCTGCAACCCCGCCATCAGGATGACCGCGGGCGGTTGCGCGGCGAGGTTGATGTCGCTGATACCCTGCCCCATCGTTGCCGCCAGTTCGCGGCTGACGATCCCGACCAGCGCCTGACCTGGGGACAGCGAGCCGAGCACTTCCTGCCCCATCGCCTTGACCTTGACGCGAGCGATGAAGTCGCGCACGACCGGCAGCGCAACGTCGGCTTCGAGCAGGGCCATGCGCACTTCGCGCAGCATGTCCTGCACGTTTTCCTCCGTGATGCGGGCCTGGCCACGCATCTCCTTGACCAGGCGGGAAAGTTTGTCGGAAAGAGCGGAGGCCATGGTGAAAGGTACTTCGGCGCTGCCAGTGGTTGCTTCGGAGAACGAAGCAAGGGGGCTAAACTGTGAACCCATGATTCTAGCCAGTGCGTCCCCTGCAAGCATGGTGCTGGCGCTCACGGCGGCTGTCGCCTACGCCCTGCCCGCGGCCGCGGCCCGACTCCTCAGCGCGTCTGCCGCCCGGCTGGCGTTGCTCGCGGCATGGTTGCTGCATGGGCTGGTCCTGGCGCTCGGATTGCTGGGAGAACCTCCCCGCTTCGGTTTTGCGCCCGCTCTTTCGGTCACAGCCTGGCTGGTACTCACCGTATACGCGGTGGAGCAGAAGTTTTTTCCGCAACTGCAGGCCCGTTGGGCGCTCGCGGGACTGGGCACCGCTGCCGTGTTGCTTGCACTTGCGTTTCCAGGGACGCCATTGCATGCGGCCGCTTCGCCCTGGTTGCCGCTGCACTGGGTGCTGGGGATCGCGTCCTATGGACTGTTTGCCGCGGCCGTGGTCCACGCCTGGCTGATGACGCGGGCCGAGAAGGAAATCCGGCAGGCGGCGCAACCCAATTCCGGCGTGCCGCTTTTGACGCTGGAACGGCTGACGTTTCGTTTCGTCGGCGCCGGCTTCGTGCTGCTGTCGGCCACGCTGGTCGCGGGCTTCTTCTTCACGGAAACACTTTACGGCCAGGGCCGGTCCTGGAAGTGGGACCACAAAACGGTGTTCTCGATCCTGTCGTGGCTGGCGTTCGCGCTGTTGCTGCTGGGCCGCTCGCGCTTCGGCTGGCGCGGTCGCAGGGCCGTGCGTTTCCTTTATTCCGGCGCGTTGCTGCTGCTGCTTTCCTACGTCGGATCGCGTTTTGTCCTTGAGGTGGTGCTGGGACGCACGCCATGAAGTACCTCCTGGTGCTGGCCGTGGTCCTGGTGGCAGTCTGGGTCTGGCGCAACAATCGCCGCCTGACCAAAGACGACAAGCCAGCCGCGCCGACGCCACCCGGCTCGTCGCAGGACATGGTGCGATGTCCGGTCTGCTCGGTCCACCTGCCCCGGACCGACGCGCTCCCCGGTCCCGACGGTCGTCTCTATTGCTGCCAGGAGCATCGATTGCGGGCCGGACCCTGAATGGGCAGTCCGGTTTCCATTCCCTGGGTCGAGTCGACGCTCGAAATGATCGGCGACACGCCGTTCATCCGCCTCTGGCGCGGCTTCATGACGGCGCGCGTGACGATCGCGCTGGTGCTGCTGGCGGTCCTGTCCACGCTCTACATGCTGGTCGGCAACGCGCTCGGCATCACCAATTGGTTGCTGTGGCTTTGCACGGCATACCTGGCGGCGACGCTGACGGTGCGGATCTTCGCCCATCCGCAGCCGCCGGGCAGCCGGTTCGATCCCCAATGGGTGTCGACGATCGGCGTCGATCTCATGGCCTTCTCGACGCTGCAATTCCTGCAGGCAGGCAACATCAACTACGGGCCCCTGTTCGCGTTGCCGGTTCTGATGGCGGCGGTACTGGGGTCGAGCCTGCTGGCACTGGGCACGGCGGCCGGGGTGGCCCTGCTGCTGCTCGCGGAAGCCTGGCTGATGGTGTTGCAGGCGCCGCAGGAAATGGCAGCCAGGTTCCTGCAGGCCGGACTCACCGGCATGGGCTATTTCGCGGTGGCGGTGCTGGTCAATCAGCTGGCTGCCCGCCTGGGTCGCGAGGAGGAAGCCGCACGCCAGAGCCGGCAGGCTGCCCGCGTGCAGGCGCAGGTCAACGAATTGGTGATCGAAAACCTCGGTGACGGGGTGCTGGTCATCGGCGCCGACGGCCGGGTGCGAACCGCCAACCCGGCGGCCCGCCGCCAGCTCGGCGAGGCCACCGGTGCGCAGCGGGCGGCTTTCATGCTGCCCGGGCAACCGCCTTGGCAACCGCTGGCGGACCTGGCCCTGCGCACGTTCACCACCGGTTCGGCGCAACGGGCCGACGTGACGATCGACGATGGCGTCGGGAGTCCCCGCCGGGTCCAGGTCCGCACCCGCCTCACCGCGGCGCAAGATGATCCGGCACAGAGCCTTTGCGTGATGTTCCTGGAAGACCTGCGCGAACTGGAGGCGCGGCTGCGCACCGAAAAGCTGGCGGCCATGGGCCGCATGTCGGCGGCGGTCGCGCACGAAATCCGCAACCCGCTGGCAGCGATCGCGCAGGCCAACGCCTTGCTGGATGAAGATCTCACCGATCCCGCCCAGCTGCAACTGAGCGCGATGGTGCGGCAGAACGCGCAGCGACTGGCGCAGATCGTGGACGAAATCCTCAACATTTCCCGGGTCCAGCACGAAGGGCCGCCGGTCGCGACGCTCAAGCTGGATCTCGACGAGTCGGTGCGGGTTGCGTGCACCGACTGGGCAAGGCAGATGGCAGTGGGCGATCGCTTGCAGCATGCGTTCGCCTGCGAAGGGATGTTTGTCGCCTTCGAAGCCGATCACCTGCGGCGGGTGCTGATCAATCTGCTTGACAACGCCCACCGTTTCGCAAGCGCGCAGACCGGGTCGATCCGGGTCGTCACCCAGCGCTCCGGCGGCGAATCGACGCTGCGGGTCTGGAGCGACGGTGCGCCCCTCGAATGGGGGGTGCGCCAACATCTGTTCGAACCGTTCTTTTCGTCCGAAAGCCGCTCCAGCGGCCTGGGCCTGTACATCTGCCGGGAGCTGTGCGAGCGCCACGGCGCCCAGATCGGCTACCGCCGCGGCGCCGGGCCGGCGGGGTCGGAGCGGCAAGGCAACGAATTTTTCGTGGTTTTCCGTCGCGACGGCCCGACACTTGCGGGGAACTCATCATTTGACACAATAGCCGCCTGATGGCCGTCGCCCCCGCCCCTCCTCATGTGCTCGTCGTCGACGATGAACCCGACCTGCGCACGTTGTACGAACTCACCCTGTTGCGGGAAGGCTATCGGGTCGAGGCTGCCGCCAACCTGGCCGAAGCCTGGCAGCAGCTCGAGGCCCACCGCTTCGAGGCCGTGATCACCGACATGCGGCTGCCCGACGGCCTCGGACTCGAGTTGCTGAACCGCATGCTGGAGCAGCAGCGGCCGGAGCGTTGCATCGTGATGACGGCATACGGCTCGGCCGAGAATGCCGTCGAGGCGCTGAAGGCGGGAGCGTTCGATTACCTGACCAAGCCCGTCGACCTGAAGCAATTCCGCAGCGTCGTCGCGGCCGCGATCCAGGAAGCGCCGCCGCGGCCCGGGCGGCCGGCGGCGGCGCGCACGCCCGCCGGCGCAGGCCGCCCGGCCAGCAGCCGCGCCGCGCTGGAGCGCCTGGTCGGCGAATCCGTGCTGATGCAGAACGTAAAGGAGCGGATCGCGAAGGTTGCCCGCAGCATGGCCCCGGTCCTGGTCCGCGGCGAGTCCGGCACCGGCAAGGAACTGGTCGCTCGCGCCGTCCATGCCTGCAGCCATCGGGCCGACGGCCCCTTCGTCGCGGTGAACTGCAGCGCCATCCCCGAGTCGCTGCTCGAAGCCGAATTCTTCGGTGCGCGCAAGGGCTCCTACACCGGCGCCACGCAGGACCGCGAAGGCTACTTCCAGGCAGCCCGCAGCGGCACGCTGTTCCTGGACGAGATCGGCGACCTGCCGATCGCGATGCAGTCCAAGCTGCTGCGGGCAATCCAGGAGCGTCAGGTGCGCTCGCTCGGCTCGACCCAGGAAGACGCGGTGGATGTGCGCATAGTCAGCGCCACGCACAAGGACCTGGCCGCCGATGTGCTGGCGGGGCGCTTTCGGCAAGACCTTTATTACCGGCTGAACGTGATCGAAATCCTAGTGCCGCCACTGCGCGAGCGCCGCGACGACCTGCCGGCCCTGTGCGAAGCGCTGCTGGCGCGGATCGCGCAGGAGTCCGCCATGCCGGTGCCGGTGCTCGCGCCAGCGGTGCTGCAGCAGTTATGCGCCCATCCGCTGGGCGGCAACGTGCGCGAACTGGAAAATCTGCTGCACCGCGCGGTGGCCCTGAGCGATGGCGAGGAACTGCAGGTCGACTTCGCCCCGACGCAGGCTGCCGCCCCGGCACAGGCTGCCGCCCCGGCGCCGGTTGCGGTGTCGCCGCACGAAGCCGAGCCACCCGCGGTGGCTGCCGTTCGCGCCTCGCCGCCGCCGCATGTCATGCCCGGCGACCTGCAGGCGTACCTGGACCAGCAGGAGCGGGAAATCCTGGTCAAGGCCCTGCGCGAAAGCGGCTTCAACCGCACCGCGGCGGCGCAGCGACTCGGCCTCAGCCTGCGGCAGATCCGTTACCGGATCGCCCGACTGGCGATCGCGGCACCGGGTGGCGAAGAGCCGCAGGATGAGCCGGCCTGAGAAGCAGGCGGCGAGTCCGCTCTGGCGGGCCGGCTGGTACGGCTACGCGCGCCGGCTCGAGTCGCCGAATTTCGGCCCGCGGCCCAGCGGCGCGGCAGTCGACCTGATCGTCATCCATTCGATCAGCCTGCCGCCGGGCGAGTACGGGGGCGACCAGGTGCAGCGGCTCTTCACCAACGCGCTTGACTGGTCGGCGCATCCGTATTTCATGCAGATCGAAGGCATGCAGGTGTCGTCGCACTTCTACATCCGGCGCGACGGCGAGCTCTGGCAATTCGTCAGCTGCGACGACCGTGCCTGGCACGCGGGCGAGTCGCGCTACCGGGAGCGCGACAACTGCAACGACGACTCGGTCGGCATCGAACTGGAAGGTCTGGAGGGCGAGACCTTCGAGGCGGCGCAATACGAAACACTGGGTTGCCTGTGCGCCGCGGTTGCGCAGAATTACCCGGTCGAGCACGTTGCCGGACACGAGCACGTGGCGCCCGGACGCAAGCAGGACCCAGGCCGAGGCTTCGATTGGCGGGTGTTGCGGGACGCACTTGCATGGCCCGCGGAGCGGTTTCCGGCCGGCATTCGAAGCACGCGATAGGTCGTGATAAAGCGTTTTGAGTCCCCATATGCAGTGGAGCGACAACGGGGTCAATTCAGGGCGCTTGCGAGAGTCTCCTGCCGGCAACGCGACTGTTGTCAGACACCAACCAGGAAAAAATTTAATCGCCGCGCCACGTTCAGCCTGCGTGCGGCTTGCGGAGCGTAAAGTGCGTGAAAACCGCATCCTGCCTGACCTTGTCAACACGCTATACCTAGTGCATAACTACGTCTTTGACGCTACATATAGCGTTTTCAGACACAGTTGATTCAGGCCCGCACCGGGTCGCCGAACCCCGAGAACCGTCAAAGAGGACACATGCAGACCGTTGTAAGCACCCCGTTCACGACCAGCGCCGGCTACTCCGCCGGAGCCAGCCAGCAAACCCCGGCCGACAACGCCGCGAGCCCGCTTTCGCACTACCAGATCATCCGCCGCAATGGGGCCGTGGTGCCCTTCGAACCGAACAAGATCGCCATCGCCATGATGAAGGCGTTTCTGGCCGTGCACGGCACCCAGGGCGCGGCGTCGGCCAGCGTGCGGCAGACCGTCGACGGCCTCACCCAGGGTGTAATGCGTGCCATGGTGCGTTCCCGTCCCGGCGGCGGCACTTTCCACATCGAAGACGTGCAGGACCAGGTCGAGCTCGGCCTGATGCGCGGCGGCCACCATGAAGTGGCGCGCGCCTATGTGCTGTACCGCGAGCGCCGCACCCAGGAGCGCGCGAAGCAGGGCCATCCGGCGACGACCGTGGCCGAGCCGGTGCTGACGGTGCTCGACCGTGGCCAGCGCGTGCCGCTCGACTTTGCCCGCCTGCAGACGGTGATCGAGTCGGCCTGCGCGGGCCTGGGCGCGGAAGTGAAGCCCGACCCGATCATGGCCGAGACCAAGCGCAACCTGTACGACGGCGTGCCGATCGACGAAGTGCACAAGGCCTCGATCCTGGCCGCGCGCACGCTGATCGAGAAAGACCCGGGCTACACGCGCGCCACCGCGCGACTGCTGCTGCACACGATCCGCCGCGAGATCCTCGGCGAAGAGGCGCTGCATGCCGACATGCACACGCGCTACGCCGAGTACTTTCCCGGCTTCATCAAAAAGGGCGTGCAGGCCGAGTTGCTCGACGAGAAATTGCTGCAGTTCGACCTGCCGCGCCTCGGCGCAGCAATGAAGGCCGATCGCGACCTGCAGTTCGATTACCTTGGCCTGCAAACGCTGTACGACCGCTATTTCCTGCACATCGACGAGCAGCGCATCGAGCTGCCGCAGGCGTTCTACATGCGCGTCGCGATGGGCCTCGCGCTCGGCGAGATCGACCGCGAAGCGCGCGCCATCGAGTTCTACGAAGTGCTCTCGAGCTTCGACTTCATGAGCTCGACGCCGACGTTGTTCAACGCCGGCACGCGCCGCTCGCAGTTGTCGAGCTGCTACCTGACGACGGTGGCCGACGACCTCGACGGCATCTACGAAGCGCTGAAAGAGAACGCGCTGCTGAGCAAGTTCGCCGGTGGTCTGGGCAATGACTGGACGCCGGTGCGCGCCTTGGGTTCGCACATCAAGGGCACGAACGGCAAGAGCCAGGGCGTGGTGCCCTTCCTGAAGGTCGTCAACGACACCGCCGTCGCGGTCAACCAGGGCGGTAAGCGCAAGGGCGCGGTCTGCGCCTATCTGGAAACCTGGCATCTGGACATCGAAGAGTTCCTGGAGCTGCGCAAGAACACCGGCGACGACCGCCGCCGCACGCACGACATGAACACGGCCAACTGGATCCCCGATCTGTTCATGCGCCGCGTGATGGATGGCGGCGACTGGACCCTGTTCAGCCCCTCCAACACGCCTGACCTGCACGACCTGTTCGGCCGCGCCTTCGAGAAGGCTTATGTGGCCTATGAAGCCAAGGCCGACCGCGGCGAGATCAAGCTGTTCAAGCGCCTGCCGGCCAAGGACCTGTGGCGCAAGATGCTGTCGATGCTGTTCGAGACCGGCCACCCCTGGATCACCTTCAAGGACGCCTGCAATGTGCGCTCGCCCCAGCAGCATGTCGGCGTCGTCCACTCGTCGAACCTGTGCACCGAGATCACGCTGAACACGAACGAGACCGAGATCGCCGTCTGCAATCTGGGCTCGGTCAATCTGCTGCGCCATCTGAAAGATGGTGGCGTTGATCACGACAAGTTGCGCAAGACGATCTCGACCGCGATGCGCATGCTCGACAACGTGATCGACATCAACTACTACGCAGTCAAGAAGGCCCGCGACTCCAATCTGCGCCACCGCCCCGTGGGCCTGGGCCTGATGGGTTTCCAGGACGCGCTCTACGCGCTGCGCACGCCGTATGCGTCCGACGCGGCGGTCGAGTTCGCCGACCGTTCGATGGAAGCGATCTGCTACTACGCCTACCAGGCCTCGACCGAACTGGCTGCCGAGCGTGGCCGCTATTCGTCTTATCCCGGCTCGCTGTGGGATCGTGGCATCTTGCCGATCGACTCGCTCGATCTGCTCGCCACCGAGCGCGGCGGCTATGTCGAGGTGGATCGCAGCACGACGATGGACTGGGACGCCCTGCGCGCCAAGATCAAGCAGCACGGCATGCGCAACAGCAACTGCGTGGCGATTGCACCGACGGCCACCATTTCCAACATCATCGGTGTCGATGCGTCGATCGAGCCCTGCTTCGGCAATCTGTCGGTCAAGTCCAATCTGTCGGGCGAGTTCACCGTCATCAACGACGCGCTGGTGCGCGACCTGAAGAAGCTCGGCATCTGGGACGATGTGATGGTCATGGACCTGAAGCATTTCGACGGCTCGCTGCGCCGCATTGATCGCGTGCCAGAAGAGTTGAAGGCGCTCTACGCCACCGCTTTTGAAGTGGACACGCAATGGCTGATCGAAGCCGGCGCGCGCCGCCAAAAATGGATCGACCAGGCGCAATCGCTGAACATCTATATGGCCGGTGCCTCGGGCAAGAAGCTCGATGAAACCTACAAACTCGCGTGGCTGCGCGGTCTGAAAACGACCTACTACCTCCGCACGATGAGTGCCTCGTCGGCCGAGAAGAGCACGGTGACGAAGTCGGGTCAGTTGAATGCCGTGTCCTCGGGCGGCCATGCCACCCTGGTCTCGGCACCAGTGGCCACGCCCGCCGCGCCCGTCGAGGCGGAATTGCCTGCCACCGACATGAAGTTTTGTGCCATTGATGACCCAGGTTGCGAGGCTTGCCAGTAAATTTTTGTTGCAAGCCGGCTGCACTGAATCGAAGCCTCTGAAATATGTCCGATGACTGCGATCCCCGTGTTCATCGGCTCAAACTCGATTCGGGCTGTTGCCGTGCTGTGTTGAATTCGACGCGGTGCGGCAACATGCAGTCCGCTGCGAAGTCAAGAAGTTCTTGGTGTTTGAACACAACACTCCGATAATTAAGTACGTTAGGAAGTCCACCATGTTGGTTTGGGAAGAAGACCTGAAGCCC